>DASUNK010000708.1:0-10170 GCA_036277195.1 Longimicrobiaceae bacterium
AACGCGCGGCCGCTCTTCCTGCGCGGGCGCGTCTTCGCGCTGCTGGGCTACGAGATCGTGGAGGGCGCCTTCGACGACGGGCGGCTGCGGGAGAGCCGCCGGGTCAGCTTCGCGCCGCGGCGGGTGGTGGCGGACCGCTGATTGTCCCGTATGCCGGAGCGCGCCGGGGCTGACAACCCTCTCCCGGAACGGGGGAGGGTGGGCGAGTGATGCGAGCCCGGTAGGGGGCCTGGCCGGGCCCCCTACCGCGCCGCGGTCACCCGCCAGATCACGTTCCCCACGTCGTCCGCCACCAGCAGCGCGCCCGTGCGGTCGAGGGCCACGCCCACCGGCCGCCCCCGCGCGTTCCCCTCCTCGTCCAGGAAGCCCGTCAGCACCTCCACCGGCATTCCCGCCGGCTTGCCGCCGCCGAAGGGGACGAAGATCACCCGGTAGCCGCTGTGCGGGCGGCGGTTCCACGAGCCGTGCTGCCCCACGAACATCCCCCGCGCGAACGACGCCGGGAGGGTGGTGCCGCCGGACCAGGCCAGCCCCAGCGAGCCCGTGTGCGGCCCCAGCGCGTAGTCCGGCACGATGGCCGTGGCCACCAGGTCCGGCCGGGGCGGCTCCACCCGTGAGTCCACGTGGTTCCCGTAGTAGCTGTACGGCCAGCCGTAGAAGCCGCCCTCGCGCACCGAGGTGAGGTAGTCCGGCACCAGGTCGCTCCCCAGCTCGTCGCGCTCGTTCACCGCCGTCCACAGCATCCCCGTCTCCGGCTCCCAGGCCAGCCCCACCGGGTTGCGCAGCCCCCCGGCGAAGAGCCGGGTGCGGCCGGTGGCGGCGTCGACCTCCAGGATGGCGGCGCGGTTCTCCTCGTTGTGCATGCCGCGCTCGGCCACGTTGCTGTTGGAGCCCACCCCCACGTAGAGCCGCCGGCCGTCCGCCGAGGCGATGAGGCTCTTGGTCCAGTGGTGGTTGATGGTCCCGCCCGGGAGGGGAGCCACGCTGGTGGCGGGCGCGGTGATGCGCGTCTGCCCCGCCGCGTACGGGAAGCGCACCAGCGCGTCGCTGTTGGCCACGTAGAGCCGGTCGCCCACCAGCGCCATCCCGAAGGGCGAGTTCAGCCCCTCCAGGAACGCCGAGCGCAGCTCCGCCACCCCGTCGCCGTCCGCGTCGCGCAGGAGCGTGATGCGGTTGGCGCTGGGCACGGCCGCGCCCGCGCGCTTCATGAAGATGCGCATGAACCACCCCTTGAGCCCGCGGCCGTCGTCGGGCCGGGGCGGGGCGTTGGTCTCGGCCACCAGCACGTCGCCGTTGGGGAGGACGTGCAGCCAGCGCGGGTGGTCGAGCCCGGTGGCGAAGGCGGCCACCGCCGTCCCCGGCGCCGCCGCCGGGGTGACGCCCGCGGGCCATCCCTTCGCGGGGGCGATGTGCACCACGGGGATGAGCGCCCGCTCGGGGGCCGGGAGCACGGGGTTCGGTCCCGTCCCGGCCGAGACCGGGAGGCGCGCCGAGCCGCCGCACCCCGCCACGGTGGCGGCGACGCCGGCGGCGATGACGAAGGCGGCGATCACGCCCAGCAGCGGGCCCCGGCGCGATGCGGGTCGGGGAGGCGTTGGCATGGCACCCTGCCTCGGCACACGGTTTTTGAAGGGAATCCGCTCCACGAGATGCAAGATTTCCGCCGGTCCTCCGGCAGGGCCCGAAGCCGCCACCCTCACGGCTGCGCGGAACACAATGGCCGCATCCGTCCGTCCGAACTGCTCCGGCGTTGCGGAGCAGTGCCGGCGACACTAGGTTGCCACCGCGGGCACCCGATCACCCGCTCCTGCCGCTCCACGCCCGCTCCACCGCATTTCGTCGCGCACCCCCGGCCCGCCGGCCTGCCCCGGCGGCGTTCGAGCAGTCGCTGGTCCTCTTCCCATCCCCCCTGAACGAGGCCCGCTGATGCGCATTCTCCGCAAGGTCCCCGGTGTCCTGCTCCTCCCCCTCGCGCTGGGTCTGGCCCTCCCCGCCGCGGCGCAGGTGGCGCCGTTCATCGAGGAGGCCGAGCCCGACAGCGACGCCGTGTGCCGGCCGCTCCCGCGGATCGACGAGGTCTCCTCGCGCGGGCGGGTGCTGCGCGACACGCTCACCATGGCGCCCGGCCGCGTCCGCATCGACAACACCGTCATGCGGCGCAACATCTACAACGACCGCTACAACGCCCCGCTCTACCGGCTGCAGCCCGGCGACAGCGTCAACATCCTGGTGCGCAACCGGATGGACTCCGTCGCCCAGGCGCCGCCCGCCAAGATCGCCGAGACCAACCAGCACTTCCACGGCTACGTGGTGACCCCGCTCCCCACTGCGGGCGACAACGTGGTGCCGACCCTGATCCCCCGCGGGGGCGAGAACCGCAACGCCTTCGGGGTGCCGCGCTTCCAGTCGCAGGGGCTGATGTGGTACCACCCGCACCCGCACGGGAGCACCTCCGCGCAGGTGAACGGCGGGCTGGCCGGGGCCATGATCATCGGCGACCTGCTCCAGTACTTCCCCGACTACCGCGCGGCCGGCCTCAACGAGCGGGTGATGTACATCAAGGACACCAAGAACGACGCGGGCACCACCACCGTCAACATCCTGGGGAACACCTGCACGCGCCTCACCATCCGCCCGGGACAGATGCAGCTCTGGCGGATCGCCAACATGAGCGCGAACACCTTCGTGAACCTGAAGCTGCGCGGCCAGCGCTTCATCGTGCTGGCGTGGGACGGGAACCGGGTGATGCGGCCGATGCCGGAGGACTCCCTCCTCGTCTCGCCGGGAAGCCGGGTGGAGGCGGTGGTCACGGGATGGCGCCGGCCGGGCCCCGGTGCCGACAGCGTGCAGCTGGTGTCGGACCCGTTCCGGACCTCGGGCACGGGCACGGCCAAGCAGATCCCCCTGGGATGGCTGGTGAACCAGGGGGTGGCGGTGCCGGAGACGCCCAAGCTCCCGGGGGTGGACGCGGAGATCCTCGACTCCATCGCCCGGCTGGTGGACGACCCCGACGTGAACCGCGAGACCATTCGCTTCCAGTTCGTCAACAACAAGTTCATGCTCAACGACCTCCAGTACACCGACCCGGGCTTCCTGAGCACCGCCGTCCCCTGGGAGCAGACGCAGGAGTGGACGCTCGTCAACGAGACCAACTTCCTGCACACCTTCCACATCCACCAGACGGACTTCGTGGTCACCCACATCAACGGGGTGGAGCAGCCGGACTCGGTGCACCTGGACAACGTGTTCCTGGGGATCCACCAGGTGAACGGCGTCTGGGTGGGAGACACGGTGGTGGTGCGCTTCAAATACGTGGACATCGCGGCGGGACCCTTCGTCTACCACTGCCACGTGCTGGGGCACGAGGACGGGGGGATGATGGCGAACATGTGCGTCTACGACCCGGCGACGGGGGTGCAGTACTGCCGGGAGTGGTTCCCCCGCGGCCCGGAGGGAATCCCCCAACCGCACGCGCACAGGGTCGCGCCGGCCGCCGAGCCGGCCCGCGCGGAGGGCGGCGGAGGCGACCGACGACGGTGACGAAGCAGAACTCCGAACGACGGCGGCCGCGGCGATCTTCCGCCGCGGCTGCCGTTTTTTCGTGGGTCACGCCAGGGTTGCTTCCGCGTTCCAGGCGCGGGCCGCGCGCAGGGTGCGGACGAACCACGCGAAGCTGCCGTGGAGGAAGGCCTGGAAGAGGTTGCCCAGCAGCGAGAAGCGGTAGTCCCACTCGCACTGCTCCCAGGCGTAGCCCCGCACGCCGCCGCGCACCAGCCCCGCGTGGTAGCGCCGCAGCAGCGGGAGGTCGCGCGCGCGGCGCTCGTCGGGCGGCGTGTCGGCCGCCAGCAGGCAGTACGCCAGGTCGTGCGGGCCCAGCCCCCGCCGGTGCTGCGGCCAGTCCACCACCCGCGGCCGCGCGCTGCCTGCGTGGGGGAAGAAGACGTTTCCCAGGGGGTGGAAGTCGCCGTGGCAGAGGGTGAGGGCGCCGAGCCGGATGCGCCGGGCGAAGCGCTCTCCCCAGCGCGCCGCGAAGCCGTCGAGGAGCCGCGCCTCCGCCGTGCCCAGGTCGCCGCGGTGGCGGTCGGCGAAGGCGGCGACGGCGGGCGCGGCCTCGCGCATGCGCCGTCGCACCACTCCCGGCGCCAGCGCCTGGCAGAAGCGCGACAGTCCGCCCTGTGGCGCGCGGAGGGCGGCGCTGGTGAGCCGGGGATGATCCCACCAGTGCGCGTGCAGCCGCGCCAGCACGCCGGCGGCCTGCGCCAACCGCGCCGCGTCGACCGGCTCCGCGGGACGGACGTAGCGCGGCGCGAGGTCCTCCAGCAGCAACAGCACCCGGGAGGCCCCGGGCTCGTGCAGCCAGCCGTACAGCGCGGGCGACGGCGGGTGCGGCATCGCCGGGGCCAGCTCCGTGTACCAGCGCAGCTCGGCGACGCCGTTCCTGAGGTACCAGTCGCCTGCGTGCGCCTTGCATACCAGCGAGCGGGGCGCCGGGCGCGGCGCCCCGCCCGAGTATTCCAGGGCGAGGCGCCAGACGCCGTACGCGTTGGCCCGGAAGCGCGCCGTGACGTCGGCCCGGGCGACCTCGCCGCGGGGGAGGCGGCCGCCGGCGCGCAGGGCCTCCGTCAGCGCGCCGGGCGAAGGCTCGGCAGGGTCGGTCAGCGGGTCGAGCCTCCCAGGCAGTAGTGGCAGTTGTCGAAGCCCCGCGCGTGCGCCTCCTCCAGGTAGAAGACCCTGAGTCGGTTGCTGCTCCGGATCTTCTCCACCCACCGGCAGTCGGCGCGGTGCACCTCCCGGCACTTCCGGTTCAGGTTCGCGATGAACGGAGAGGCGGGGAGGCGCTCCAGCCCGGCGAGCCGGACCGCCGCGGTGACGAGCGCCTCGTGGTCCGTCGTCGCCAGCGCGGGGGTCCAGGCGATCACCAGCGGGGTGCCGGGGATCTCCCGCTGCAGCGGGAACGAGCCGAGCGACATGACGGGCAGGCGCTGCACCAGCCGGGGCGCGAAGACGTTCGCCAGCGTGTTGATCACGATCGACGCCAGCGGCGGGAAGCGGCGGAGGAAGACCAGCGCCTGCACCACGCGCGCCTGCAGCTGGCCGGAGCCGAGGAGCGACAGCTTCGCGCTCCCGCGGTAGGAGAGGTGGACGTCGTCCGTCCAGCTCGCGATCCGGGTCGTGTACTCCTTCCACTTGAACTTCCAGGGCTGGTAGATCTTGTAGCGGACGATCAGCTGCGCCGAGAACTGCACCCGGGCCTCGCCCGAGACCGAGAGCCGGTTCCCGGCGTGCAGGTCGATCGAGGGCTTCTCCACGTCCAGCTTGTAGTCGTAGGTGAGGAAAAGGCCCTGGAACTTGACGCCGAAGATCCAGCCGAGAATCCCGCTGTTGATGAGGAAGTTGAAGTAGCTCTCGAAGTCGCTGTTCCCGCCCGGCAGCTCCCGCTCGCCCGTCTCGTAGACCTGGGGCGGCGCGCCGCCGTGGCTCCACCAGAAGTCGAGGGCGCGGCGGATCCCCGCCTCGGAGATCCCCAGCCCCACGTCGCGCGGCGAGGTGAAGTCGGCGATGGCGGCCGCGTCGCCGCCCGTGGCGCCGAGCAGGTTGCCGCCGAGCGCGCCGACGCGGTCGGTGAGCTTCATCCCTCCCAGCGCCGCCGACAGCGTCGTGCCGGCGCCCGCCGGCGTGAGGTTCCACGAGACGAAGGGCGAAAGGTCGAGGAAGGGGAGGCGCTCGGCGAAGGCCTGGCGGAGGACCGCCGCGAGCACCCGGTCGAGCGCCTCGGCGGCCGCGGGCGGGAGGCGCCCGTCGTTGATGGCCGCGTCGACCTGCGCGTCGCGGAAGTCGACCTGGAGGTGCCGCGTCGCCGCGTCGAAGCGGATGCCGGCCGCGACGTTGAACGAGACCTCCACCTCGAAGGAGAACCCGCCGAGAAGCGTCAGCGTGGCCTCCGCGCCGAAGGCCAGCGCCACCCCGTCGGGCGCGCGGAAGTCGAGGCGGGGGACGTCGAGCCGCACATCGTATCCCACGGTGAGCAGCGGCACCAGCTCCGGCGGGGGATTCTCGATCGGGAGGACGTAGCTCCCCTGCGGGCGCGGGAAGAGGCCGAGGTAATGGTAGGCGAAGACCAGCCGGTTGATGAGGTCTTCGCCGATCTCCACCACGGCGTCGAAGCCGCCGGTGAGCGGCGCCCCACGCGACGCCGGCCCGCGCTCGGCGGGGGGCGCCTCCTCGAGCTCCACGGCGATGCTGATCTCCTCCGGCGGCTCCTCGGGCGGGAACTGCGCCGCCAGCCCCTCCGCCGCGCTGCCGACTGCCGCGCGGAGGGTGCGCTCCTCCTTCCTCCAGTACGCGTCGGTGACGTGGTAGCCGAGCGGCGCCAGCGTCGCCTCGAAGTCGTCGCGCAGCGCCTGCGCCAGCTCGGGGTCGTCCGCCAGGCGCGCCTGCAGCTCCGACCACGCCTGCGCCGTCAGCGGCTGCGTCTCCGGAGGCTGCGGCTCCTCGGGCTGGGCTTCCGCGGGCGGTGGGTCGGTCGGCTGGGTCGCGGGCGGCGGATCGGTGGGCTGCGTGTCTTCGGGGTGCGTCGCGAAAGGCTGCGGATCCATTGTGCGCTCCTTTCCCCCGCGTGGCCGCGGGGACGATGCGGACCGCTTCCGGCTGGGCGCCGGGAGGATCAAGGTGTTCCGCTACATGTGTTTGAGCAAGCCTTCCCTTCGCGGCTACAGCCGGCGCACCACGCCCGCCGTCAGCGGAACCAGGTGGCGATGGTGTAGCGCACACCGTGCGTCACGGGCGTCACCTCGTGCGTGGTCTCCGCGCGGAAGAGCACCAGCGTCCCCGGGTCCGCGGCGGCGGTGACGCGCAGCTGCGGCCCGGTGTACGGACCGTGGAAGACCAGCGCGCCGCCGCCGTACGTGTCCGGCGCGGGCTCGTCGGACTTCTCGCTGAGGAAGACGACCGCCGAGATGCGGCGGAAGCGCGAGTCGTCGTACACCATCGGCGTGTTGCCGTCCTGGTGCGGCACGAAGAAGTCGCCCGTCTCGTAGCGCAGGAACTGCGGATCCTCGCACTCGCCCAGGGCGACGCCGAAGTGCGCTTCGATCTCCGCCTTCCGCTCCATCAGCCGCGCCCGGACGAGCGCGCGCGTCTCCGGCGGGACGGCGATGCGCGTGGCCCGTCGCACGGTGGCGTGCACCGCGCCGCCGGCTTCCGCGCTCAGCACGGTGGCCGGGGCGCCGCCCGCGCGCCGCAGCTCCGCGAGCACGTCCGCGCGCGTCGCCGGGTCCAGGAAGTTCTCGATCTCGAGCAGGTCGATCATAGGTCGATGCGGAAGCGCAGCTTTTCGCCGTCGCCGTAGTGTGGGGTGGGGACGAAGCGCTCCACCAGCACGCCGCCGTTCGCGGTGGCGACGCGCTGCGACGCGACGTTCTCGGGGTCGGTGGTGATCTCCACGAAGTCGAGCCCCTCGGCCTTCGCCTCGGGGAGAAGGAGCTTCAGCGCGAGCGTGGCGTAGCCGCGGCCGCGCTTCCACGGCACCACCGAGTAGCCGATGTGCCCGAGCACGTGCGCCGGCAGCGCCGACGTCCCCGGCTGCCAGCGGAAGCCGATGCTCCCGCAGAACTCGCCGTCCCACATCCATTTCCGGTACCCGGGGAGCCGCGGCACCGTGGAGCCGTCGGGGAGCGTCACCGGCGGCCCCTTCGCCTCGGGGTCCACCTGCTCGCGGAGGAAGCGGGCCGGGTCCTTGGCGATCAGCTCCAGCTGCTCGCGCGCGGTCGCCTCCGGGCGGACGGTGTCGGGCGACCACCCCTGCTCCAGCGCGGCGACGTAGCTCGGCAGGTAGTGCTCGGCGGGCCAGACGAGCTGCACGACTACTCCGATCCCGCCGGGTGGGCCGCGAACCAGGCGACGATGCCGGGCATCTGCGCCTCGAATCCCCCGGGAATGAAGACGTTGAGGATGCCGGCGCGCTCCGGCGTCCGGTTCTCGAAGCCGTGCACCACCCCGGCCGGGATGCGCAGGAAGGAGCCCGCGGGCGCATCCACGTCACGCTCGCCCACCCGGAAGGTCATGGTGCCCTCGACCACGTAGAACAGCTCCTCGTTGGCCTCGTGGCTGTGCGGCCCGACGCCGACCCGGTGCGGCTCCACCCACCACTCGGAGACCGAATAGCGCGAGCCGGTCTCCTCGCCGTCGGCCTTGAAGACGGCCTGCATCGGCCCGCAGGGGTAGGAGCGGCCCTCCCCCGGGCCGAGGACGATCACGCCTTCCGCCGTGCTCTCGTCCGCCATTTCGGCCTCCTTCATTCTCTTGACCCCGGATCGCGCGGCTCCTCCTCGCGCGGTCCGATCATTATACTCATCCACGTGGAGGTCGTGGGCAACTCCCCACCCTGGAGGTACGATGCGCGCGCTGATGCAGAAGCTGCGGGGGCTGATCGGCGTCGGGCTCACCTGGGGAGCCGGGTGGGCGGCGATCACGGCCGTCATCGGGATCGCTATCAGCATCATCGATCCGGACAGCATCGACGCCGGGGAGAGCGTGCCCTTCGCGATGCTGGTGGTGGGGTGGGTCGGGTTCGTCTCCGGCGTGGGCTTCGGCCTCCTCCTCTCGCTCGCCGAGCGGCGGAAGACGATCCTCGCCCTCTCGCCCCTCCGGGCGGCGGTGTGGGGAATGCTCGGCGCGGCGGCGCTCCCGCTCCTCACCGGGATGGACAACAGCCTGCTGCTCGAGGTCTGTCCGCTCGGCGCCTTCTTCGCCGCGGCGACGGTGGCCGTCGCGCGCAGGGCCGAGCTGCGCGAGGCGGCGCAGCCGAGGCTCCTGGATTCGCCGCGCTAGAGGCGGCCGTCGGTGACCCCACGCAGGATCGCCTCGATCTCGGCGACGAGCTCCTGGCGATCCTGGCCCTCGTACGACCGCAGCACCTTCCCGTGGAAGTCCCTCTCGTAAGCGTCAGGCGATATCGTCCCACCGTCAGGACACCCACCAGCCGAACCCGCGGCAGCTGAAGCAGTGCTCGTTGCCCGATCGCCATCCCCGGCCGGCGCAGCGGTCGCACGGCAGCGCGCCCGCGGGCGGGGGAGGAATCACGTCGCGCAGCTCCGGATAGGTGCGGGCGCCCTGCACCACCGCCGCGAAGGCCGCGAGGGGCTCCGTCTCCGGCTCGGTGGGATGGCCGAACGCCTCGTGGTCCATGCAGAGCACGGTGCCGTCCGGGCGGATGGCCCAGAGGTAGATGAGCGACGAGTGCAGCGGCAGGGCGTTCAGGTCGTCCCTGCAGACTCGCACCAGCCAGCCGCTCCCGGGCTCGGGGTCGAGCTCGTCGATCCACCCCTGGATGCGCGCGGAAAGCCCGGACGACGGCGCGGGCGCCTCCACGGCCGCGGCACGGGTGGTCACGTCGCGGATGGCGATCTCGACCTCGCGGCGGAACCAGGCGCTGTCCGGATTGACGAACTCCTTCGCCAGCGCCGGGAGCGAGTACGCACCGCCCACCCTGCCCAGGCTCATCACGGCCGCCCGTCGCACGTTGCCGTCGGGGTCGTCGAGCGCGGCGATGAGCGGCTCGGCGGCTTCGGCGCCGAAAGTCTCCAGCAGGTGTCCCGCCCGTGCACGGATGAGCGGGCTCGCGTCCGAGGCCAGGAGCGCGGCGAGGACCGGGAGGGCACGCTCCGCGACGGCGTGGTAGCCGTTGAAGAGCACCAGCGTCGCGCGGACCGCCGGGTCCGCCTCGGCGCGGAGGCGCTCCAGCATGGCGGCCGCCACCTCCTCGCCGCGGAGGCGCTCCAGCGCGGAAGCCACCAGCGTCCGGATCTTCGGATCGTCGTTGCCGAGCTCGCGCAGGAGCATCGCCCGGATCGGCTCGCCGATGCGGCGCGCGAGCGTGACGGGCTCGACGTGGGTGCCCTCGGTGCGCGTCTTCCGGGCGACGGCGGCGATGATGGAGTTGCGCGCGCGGAGGTTGGGCTCGACGCTCAGGCGGTGGGCGAGCGCCTCGGCCGCGGCGGGGTCGTCGTAGAAGCTGTCGGTTCGGCCTGCCGCGGCGCGCACGCGGGGATCGTCGTCGGCCAGCGCGCGCGCCAGGTGCTTGCGGGCGCCGGGGACCTTGTGCCGGTGCTCGGCCAGCGCGCGTACCGCGGCCGCGCGCACGGCTGGATCCGCGTCCCCGATCGGCCGCAG
>DASUNK010000709.1:0-7833 GCA_036277195.1 Longimicrobiaceae bacterium
GTGAAGAGGAGGGGGCGGAGCAGTTCGTAGAGCATCCGCGGCGGGCGCGCAGGCTCAGTGCGCGCCCCCCGCCGCCGCCGGCTCCCCCACCAGCGACCACGAGATGAACGCCACCGCGAACAGCCAGAGCAGCGCCAGCCCGAGCCCGGTGAGGCCCACGACCAGGTCCTTGCGCGACTGCTTCCTCTCTTCCTGCGTGGCCGTCATGTGCTCGTCTCCCCGTTCGGCATCCGGTCGTGGCTGGGATCGGTCGGGGAGCAAGCTAACAGCCGCGCGCCGCGGCGGCAAACCGGCTGCGGGTGCGCAGACGTTTCCTTGCGTGCGGGCTGGGACCCGCCCTACGTGGTGGTTGCGTGGGAGAGGCTCGGCACCGGCCCGTTCGAGGGGAGAGGACATCATGAGCTCCAGGGCTCCGACGGCATTCATCTCGTACAAGTGGGAAACCGAGGAGCACAACGCGTGGGTGAAGAGCTTCGCGGAGGATCTCCAGGGGCACGGGATTGAGCCGCATCTCGACCGCTGGGAGGTGCGCCCGGGCGATTCGCTGACCGACTACATGGCGTCGAGGATCAGCCGTGCCGACGCCTTCCTCTTCGTGATGACGAGCGCATCCGTCGCCGCGGTCGAGGCGGAGGGGAATAGCGCGCTCAAGTTCGAGCTGCAGCTGGCGATGGCGCGGGAGCGCGCGGGGGAGAAGATCCGCGTGATCGGGATCTACCGCGAAGGCGACCGCCCGGCGGCGCACCTGCGGGACCGCCTCTACGCCGACTTCCGCGATTCCTCGCGGTACTCGGCGAAGCTCCGGGAGCTGGCGGACGACCTGCTGGGGAGGCCGCCTGCGCTGAAGCCGTTCCCCGAGCTGCCGGGCGTCGTCGAGCGGGCGCGGGCGTTCGACCGGAAGGCGCCCCTCCTCCCCAACCAGGTGTTCGCGATCGAGCTGCTCACGAAGCCCGTGCGGCTCACGCGGCTGGACGACGGCCGCATCTCCGTCTCGATCGACCGGAGCGGGGTTTCCGGCGCGGTCGTCACCAGCCAGGCCAGGCGGAACCTCTGCAACCATTACCTCGGGTCGCTGGAGGTGCGGAGGGAGGCGCGCCGGCTCGACGCGCGGATCCACCAGTTCCTCCTTGGCCGGAGCCATGCGCGGTCCCTGGAGATCTCCCTCGACCGCTGGCCGCTGCGGTGGGCGTCGGGCGGCGTCCTGTCCGTGGTCCGGCTGGACGGGAGGGAGTGGACGCCCTTCTTCTTCCGCGACATCAAGCCGTGGGGGTGGAATATCTCGCTGGGCGGGTCGGAGCGGGAGGACGACCTGGGGGATCCCTGGACCTTCCAGTTCCGCGAGTTCTTCGAGGAGACGCTGGTGCTGGACGCGCCGCCGCGGGTGGGCAGGATCGTGAACTCCCGGCACATCGCCCTGTACCGGAGCAGCTACACCCGGGAGCGCGCGCTCGCGGACAGGTTCTCCGCCGCGCACCGGGAGCTCCGGCGCGAGAAGGACGACGTGTACATCCAGGCGCCCCCCGTGCCGGATCCGCGCGAGATCACGGCCCGGGTGGGCACGACGGCGATGCAGGTGGTCATCTCGGGGAAGCGCACCCGTGAGCATCCGGACGTGCTCGTCTGCATCAACCTCCTCGAGCTGGGGATCGAGGTGGTCAAGGTCGTCCGGTTCGAGCTGGGCGCGAGCGACTACATCCTGGACGGCGAGGCCTACGCGCTCGACGCCGGCACGGAGCTGGTCCGCATGCCGGTGGCGCTCATCTCCCACGCGTACCTGCGGGAGGCGTTCGGCAATCCGGAGCGGAAGCTCGAGTACGTCGGGAAGATCCAGCCGTCGGTGAAGACGCACCCCATCGGCCCGCACCACATCCGCCTCTTCCCCTTCGACGTGGAGCGGAGGCTCGCGATCGCCGACGGCACGGCCCGGGGGAGTGCCTGGGAGCGGAAGCGGTACACGCTGTGGAAGACCCGCTTCCCGGAGTTCCTCGCGGACGGGCGCGTCCCCCTGTTCACCCCCGCCGCGGCCAAGATCCTGTCGTACTACTTCGCCGACCGGGAGCGCCGGCTGGGCGCTCCCTAGGAGGGCCACCAGCCGCGCTCGGCGGCGCGCCGCACGAAGGCCTTGGTGTAGACGCGGATGACGGTGCCGTCGTACACCTCCAGCACCGCGATGTCGTCGCGCTGGACGCGGTAGAGCTCGTCCAGCCCGAACATCGAGAACACCTCGTCGATCACCACGTCCACGTGCACCAGCCGCCCGCGCTTGTAGGTGCACTCCAGCCGGCCGTTGGGGCAGGGCACCAGGAAGACGCCGGAGTGGTAGCGCACGAAGTCCCAGGCGTGGGGCGAGATGGTCTGCTCGATGCGCGCCGCGTCGAAGACGCGCACGGGGAAGCCCGCCGCCCGGCGCCGCGTTTCCAGCCGCCGCTCGAAGCGGTTCACCCGCGCCTCGATGCCGTCCAGCCGCACGGGCGCGGGGTCGAGCGCCACGCGCACGGCGAGACTGCTCCCGGCCAGCTCCCACAGCTGGGTCACGGCCTGGTAGCCCACCCGCGAGACGACGGCGCGGTGCCGCCCGGGGCGCAGCCCGCGGAAGGTGAAGCGGCCGAGCGAGTCGGTGAGGGCGCGGGCGCGCGTCCCGGCGATCTCCACCTGCGCGCGGGCGAGCGGCTGGCCGGTGCCGCGGTCCGTCACCGTGCCGGAGACGAGGGACGCCTCCTGGGCGGCGGCGGGCGCGGCGAGCGCGAGGCAGAGCAGGGCGGCGCGCAGGGCGGACCGCATGGGGAGCCTCCGGGGATCGGCAGGGAGATGACGGGGTGCGGAGAGAGCCGGACCTCAGAGGAGGAGATGCCGGCGGTGCGGCGGGGGTTGGAAGGGGCTACGGCGTGCCGGCCAGGGCGGCGGGGCGCGCCAGCCCCGCCTCCTCCATGATGGCGATGGCCTCGGCGCCTTCCACCGTCTCGCGCTCCAGCAGCGCCACGGCCAGCGCCGCCAGCGCCTCGCGGTTCCCGCGCACCACCTCCGCCGTGCGCCGGTAGAGCCGGTCGAGGAGCGCGCGCACCTCGCGGTCCATCTGCGCGTGCGCCTCGGGCGAGAGCGAGCCGGGCTCCCCGTCGTGCACCAGCAGCCCGGTCTCCTCGCCCATCCCCAGCTGGTAGACCATCCGGCGGGCGATGGAGTTCACCTGCGCCAGGTCCGCCTGCGCCCCGCTGGTCACCGCCGCGGGGCCGAAGACCAGCTCCTCGGCCGCGCGGCCGCCCAGCCCCTTCATGATCAGCCCCTCCAGGTAGGAGCGCCGCCAGAGCGAGCGGTCGTCGTCGGGCGAGAAGAAGGCCACCCCCAGCGCCTGCCCGCGCGCCTGGATGGTCACCTTGTGCAGCCCGTCTTCCGGCGAGCAGAGCACGCCCACCAGCGCGTGCCCCGCCTCGTGGTAGGCGATGGTGCAGCGCTCGCGGTCCAGCGCGCGGAAGCCCAGCCGCTCCTTCCCCAGCAGGAGCCGGTCGCGGGCGCTCTCCACGTGCTCCCAGCGCACCCGCGCCTCGTGGGCGCGCGCCGCGGCGATGGCGGCCTCGTTGAGCAGGTTGGCCAGGTCGGCCCCGGTGGCGCCGGGGGTCAGGCGGGCCAGCCGCGCCAGGTCCACCTCGGCGTGCAGGGGAATCCCCCGCCGCCCCGCGTGCAGCCGCAGGATGGCCTCGCGCCCCTGCACCGTGGGTGGCGAGACGGCGATGATGCGGTCGAAGCGCCCCGGGCGCTTCAGCGCCTCGTCCAGGTCTTCCGGGCGGTTGGTGGCGCCCACCACCACCACGCCGTCGAGCGGCGAGAAGCCGTCCAGCTCCACCAGCAGCTGGTTGAGGGTGCGGTCGTCCTCGTTGTGGCTGCGGTTGCGCCCGCGCTTGCCGCCCAGCGCGTCGATCTCGTCGATGAAGATCACGCCGCCCTTCTTCCGCGCCTTGCGGAAGAGCTGCTTCACCCGGTGCGCCCCCATCCCCACCAGGAACCCCGTCACCTCCGAGCCGGAGAGGAAGAAGAAGGGGACGCTCGCCTCGCCCGCCACCGCCCGCGCCAGCAGCGTCTTCCCCGTCCCCGGGGGGCCCACCAGCAGGGTGCCCTTGGGGATGCGCGCCCCCAGCGCCGCGAAGCGCTCCGGCGCGCGCAGGAACTCCACCAGCTCCTGCAGCTCCTCGGCGGCGCCCTGCGTGCCGGCCACGTCGGCGAAGGTCGTCTCCGAGCCGCCGCCCTGCCCCAGCTCGCCGAGCGACTCGTGCCCCTTGAAGTGGCGGAAGAGGAAGAAGCCGATGCCGGCCAGCAGGAGCAGCTGCAGCGCCAGCGCCGCCAGGTCACGCAGCCCCGCGCGGTCCGGCGCGGGCTCCAGCGTCACCCGCACTCCCGCCGCCTCGGCGCGCGCGGCCAGCCCGTCCACGCTCGCCACCGGGTAGGCCACGGCGAAATCCGGCTCGGCGCCCGGCGTGCCCTTCCACTCGCCCCGCACGTCGTGCCCGGGGCGCACCACCAGGCTCTCCACCCGCCCAGCGTCCACGGCGGCGAGCAGCTCCGTATAGGCGAGCGCGGGGACCTCCGCCTCGCGCGGGCCCAGCCAGCTCCAGAGCGCCAGCGCCAGCAGGAGGAGCGCGGCCACGCCGCCGCCCACCTTCAGCGCGCCGGCCGGGACGGCGGGCTCCACCACCTTGTGCCGCGGCGGGCGGCCGGTGAGGGGGGACGGCTCGGGCGAGCCGGGCGCTTCGGAAGCTGCGTTCTCGTTTACGAGCGACATACGGGGAACCGCGGGATCACGGGGAACTGCTTCCCAACCAGGCGGGAGGACCGGCGGAACGCGCGCCAAGTCGAAGCTTCTACGCGACTTGGAAGATAGTGGTTCCCTCCGCTCCACGGGAGTGGCGGGGCGGCGGGCCGGCAGCCATATTGTCCGGCTCCCAACGGCAGACCCAACCGCGAGGACCGAAAAGACATGGCAACGCAGGGCAAGGACACGGAGGTCGTCTTCCTCTCCGCCAGGCGCACGGGGATGGGGACGTTCGGCGGCTCGCTCAAGGACTTCTCCGCCACGGAGCTGGGCGTCTTCGCCGCGAAGGCGGCGCTGGCGGACGCCGGCGTCCCCGCCCGGGAGGTGGGGCACGTGGTGTTCGGCAACGCGCTGCAGACCTCGTCCGACGCCATCTACCTGGCCCGCCACATCGGGCTCAAGGCCGGGCTCCCGCTCGACACGCCGGCCCTCACCCTCAACCGCCTCTGCGGCTCCGGCTTCCAGGCCATCGTC
This sequence comes from Longimicrobiaceae bacterium, assembly GCA_036277195.1. Classification (GTDB taxonomy): domain Bacteria; phylum Gemmatimonadota; class Gemmatimonadetes; order Longimicrobiales; family Longimicrobiaceae; genus Longimicrobium. Next base: position 5,276 of record DASUNK010000709.1, read on the forward strand.
TCCGGGGCGATGGAGATCATGCTCGGCGAGGCCGAGGTGGCGCTCTGCGGCGGCACCGAGTCGATGAGCCAGGCCCCGCACGTCATCCGCGGCGCCCGCTGGGGCGACCAGCGCCTGGGCCCCGCCGGCAAGTTCTACGAGGACCTCCTCTGGGAGGCGCTCACCGACACCTTCGCCGGGTGCTCCATGGCCATGACGGCCGAGAACCTGGCCGACCGCTACGGCATCACCCGCGAGCAGGTGGACGAGTACGCCCACCGCTCGCAGTCGCTGGCCAGGCTGGCGTGCGAGCAGCAGCGCTTCGACGCCGAGATCGTCCCCGTCACCCTCAAGAGCCGCAAGGGCGAGACGACCTTCGCCTGCGACGAGCACATGCGGCCCGACACCACGATGGAGATGCTCGGCAAGCTGAAGCCGTACTTCAAGGAGGGAGGCACGGTCACCGCCGGCAACGCCTCCGGCATCGGCGACGGCGGCGCGGCGGTGGTGGTCTCCTCCGCCGCGTACGCGCAGCGCAACGGGCTGCAGCCGATCGGCCGGCTGGTGTCGTGGGGGATCGCCGGGGTGGAGCCCACGCACATGGGGATCGGCCCCGCCCCCGCCTCGCGGCTGGCGCTCAAGCGGGGGGAGATGGAGCTGGGGCAGATGGACCTGGTGGAGGTGAACGAGGCCTTCGCCTCGCAGTACTGCGCGGTGGAGAAGGAGCTGGGGCTGGACCGCGAGCGGGTGAACGTCTCCGGCGGCGCCATCGCCATGAGCCACCCGCTGGGGATGAGCGGGGCGCGCATCACCGTGCACCTCCTCCACGAGCTGCGCCGCCAGCGGAAGCGCTTCGGCCTGGGCACCGCCTGCATCGGCGGGGGGCAGGGGATCGCCGTGGTGGTGGAGGCGTTCCCCGCCGCGGCCGCCGCCGAGGTGGAGACCCGCGAAGCGGCCTGAGGGCTGCGGACCCGGCCGTGTCCGAACCCGCGCCCCCGCCCGGCGGCTCCAACCTGCCGGCGCGCCGCCTCTCGAACGCGGAGCTGGAGGCGGTGATCCGGCGTGCCGTGGAGCTGCAGGCCGCCGGCGGGGGCGAGGACGAGGGGATCGCCGAGGCGGAAGTGGTGCGCATCGGCAAGGAGCTGGGGCTGGAGCCCCACCTGGTGCGCCGCACCATCGCCGACGTGCGCTCCCGGCCGGTGGAGGAGCACGGGGTGATGGCGGGGCTGATGGGCCCCGGGGTGCTCCGCGCCGCGCGCACCATCCGCCGCCCCGCCGCGGCGCTGGGGATGTTCCTCGAGCAGTACCTGCTGCAGGTGGAGCACATGGTGGTGCAGCGGCGCTACCCGGACCGCACGCGCTACGTGCGGGCCACCGGGATGGCCGCCGGCCTCGCCCGCGCCACCTCGCGCATCGGCCAGCGCCACGCGCCGGTGGACCTGGCGCTGCTCGACGTGGGCGTGACCGTGGTGGACGACGACACCTCGGTGGTGGAGCTCTCCACCGACCTCTCCGGCCCGCGTGCCGGGTTCGCCGCGGGGGGAGCCACGCTGGGGCTGGGCGGCGGCGGCGCGGTGGCGCTGGTGGCGGTGGCGTCCACGGCGCCGCCCCTGCTGGCGCTGCTGGGGCTGCCGGTGCTGGCGGCGGGATGGTTCGGGCTGCGCGCCGGCTACGGCGCCATGGCGCGCGGCGCGCAGGAGCGGCTGGAGAGCTTCCTCGACCGGCTGGAGCACGGCGAGCTGCAGCTGCCGCGCGGCAAGCCCGAGTGGCGGCGGCAGCTGGGCATCTGACTACTTCGAAACGACTACTGACCGCGGAGGAAGGGCGTCACGATGGCGGAGATCAAGCGGGTGGGCGTGCTGGGGTGCGGGCTGATGGGGAGCGGCATCGCGCAGGTGAGCGCCCAGGCGGGGTACGAAACGGTGGTGCGCGAGGTCTCGGACGAGCTGTGCGAGCGCGGGCTGGGCGGCATCGGCCGCCAGCTGGGGAAGGCGGTGGAGAAGGGGAAGCTGGCGGGCGAGGCGCGCGACGCCATCGTGGGCCGCCTGCGCGGCACCACGAATCTCGAGGACCTGCGCGACTGCGACATCGTCATCGAGGCCGTGGTCGAGGACCTGGCGGTGAAGAACCAGATGTGGCAGACGCTCGACGCCGTCTGCCCGCCGCACACCATCTTCGCCTCCAACACCTCCTCCCTCACCATCGCGGACATGGCCGCGGCGACCAGGCGGCCGGAGCGGATGGTGGGGCTGCACTTCTTCAACCCCGTGCCGGTGATGAAGCTGGTGGAGGTGGTGAAGACCATCGCCACCGACCCCGAGGTGTTCCAGCGGGCGTTCGACTTCGCGAAGTCGCTGGGGAAGGAGCCGATCGTCTGCAAGGACAACTCGGGCTTCGTGGTCAACCTCCTGCTGGTGCCGTACATGATGGACGCCATCCGCGCGCTGGAGCACGGCGTGGCCACCATCACCGACATCGACAAGGGGATGCAGCTGGGCACCGGCTACCCGATGGGCCCCTTCGTGCTGAGCGACTTCGTGGGGCTCGACACGCTGGACAAGATCGGCGACATCATGTTC
>DASUNK010000710.1:0-7173 GCA_036277195.1 Longimicrobiaceae bacterium
GCGCCGCCGCGGTGGCCGTAGGAGCCGCGGGGAGCCATCAGCTGGAACCCGTAGCCCCAGGGATGCTCGCCGCGCACGCGCGTCATCTCCGCCAGCGAAGCGGCGCCGAGCAGGCGTCCCTCCTGCAGCGCCCGGACGAAGTGGGCCAGGTCGCCCGCGGTGGAGTACACGCCGCCCGCCGGACCGCCCCGCCAGTCCAGCCGGACGCTTGTGCTCCGGCGCGGGCCGGGCACGAACCCGCTCCGCAGCCCGGGGAAGCGGGTGTACCGCGCCGCCCGCCCGGGGACGGCGGAGTCCTGGGGAAAGAACCCGGTGCGGTCAATCCCCGCCGGGGCGAAGACCTTCTCCCGCAGATACGCGAAGTAGTCCTGCCCGCTGGCACCCTCGATCACCGCGCCCAGCACCAGGTAGCCGCGGTTGCTGTAGGCGAACCCCGTCCCGGGCGGGAACGCCAGGGCGGTGTCCGTGAGCAGCGCCACCATTTCGGGGACGGTGCGCGCCACCGACAGGGCACTGTCCAGCGCGGGGCCGAGCTCCCCGAGCCCGGACGAGTGGCTCAGCAGCTGGCGGACGGTGACGCGGTCCGCCACGCTCCGCGGGAGCGCCGGCACGTGGCGGCTCACCGGGTCGTCCAGCGACAGCTTTCCCTGCTCCGCCAGCTGCATCACCGCGACCGCGGTGAGCACCTTCCCCACCGAGCCCAGGTCGAACCGGGTGTCCGCCGCGTTCGCTTCGCCCCGCTCGCGGTCCGCGAGGCCGTAGGCGCGCTCGAACACCGTCCGGCCCTCGATCGCCACCAGGACCACGCCGCTGAAATGGTCCTCGCGCGCGAGCCCGTCGAGGTACGCCGCGAGGTGACCGGGGAGGTCGCCGGCGCGCAGCTCCGGCCGCCGGAGCGCGGCGTGCGCGGGACGGAGGCCGCGGCCGAGGCGCACCCGCACGATGCGGTGCGGCGGCGCGGAATCCACCGCCACCAGGAAGTCCAGCCACGCCCGGGTGAGGCGCCCGCGCACCCACGCCCGGACCTGGTGCGCGCCGGCCTCGACCACCGAATCCACCTCGAGCGGGCCGTAGACCTGGTGGATCTCCAGCCAGCGCTGCACGGCGCGCGGGGGGCCGCCGGAATCGTCCAGGTGGCGCGCGTCGTAGCGCTCGGCGGCGAAGGCGTGGATGGCGGCGGAGTCGCCGGAGTCGATCGCCCGCAGCAGCCCCGAGAGCGCGGCACCCGCCGGGCCGTTCGCGGCGGGATCGGGCTGGGCGACGGCGCGGGCGGACACCGCGCACGCAGCGGCGAGCAACCCGCAACACACGGCCGTCCGGCTCCACCTCCTCTTGTTGATCCGCTCGTGCCGCCCCATCATGCGCTCCCTGTATCCCGGTGTGCCCGCCCGACGCGTACGGCTTAGAGAGGCGAGGGTGGACGAGGGTTGGTTGCCGCCCGCCGCCGCGACCCCGAGAGAGCATGCCCGATCCCGAACTCGCGCTCCTCCCCGCGCACGAGCTGGCCCGGCGGGTCCGCGCCCGCGAGCTGTCGCCGGTGGAGGTGCTGGACGCCTGCCTGGCGCGCGTCGAGCGGCTGAACCCCGCCATCAACGCCGTGGTCACGCTCAACCCGCGGGCCCGCGACGAGGCGCGCGCGCTGGAGCGGCGCATCGCGGCCGGCGAGGACGTGGGGCCGCTCGCGGGGCTCCCGGTGGGGATCAAGGACGTGACCGAGGTGGCGGGGGTGCGCACCACCTACGGCTCGCCCCTCTTCGCCGACCACGTGCCGGCCGAGGACGCCGAGGTGGTGCGGCGCTTCCGCCAGGCCGGCGCGGTGATCCTGGGGAAGACGAATACGCCCGAGTTCGCGGCGGGAGGCAACACCTTCAACGCGGTCTTCGGCCGCACGCGCAACCCGTGGAACCCGGAGCGGAGCGCGGGCGGCTCCACCGGCGGCGGCGCGGCCGGGCTCGCCACGGGGATGATCGCCCTGGCGCAGGGGACGGACCTGGGCGGCAGCCTGCGCATCCCCGCCTCGTTCTGCGGGGTGGTGGGGATCCGCCCCTCGGTGGGCCTCGTCCCCACCTGGCCCGGCGACTACCTGTGGGACACGCTGCAGGTGACCGGGCCGATGGGGCGCACGGCCGAGGACGTGGCGCTCGCCCTCCAGGCCCTCGCCGGGCCCAGCGCCCGTTCGCCGCTGGCGCAGCCGGCGGAGGGGCGCGACTTCGTGGGCGCCGTGCAGCGCGCCGACGCGCGGGGGCTGCGGCTGGCCTACTGTCCGGACGTGGCGGGGATCGGGATCGACGCGGAGGTGGAGCGCGTGTGCCGCGAGGGCGCGCTGGCGCTGGAGGAGGCGGGCGCCACGGTCGAGGAGATCGCGCTCGACCTGGCGTACGGGCGGAAGGCGTTCCTGGCGCTGCGGGGGATGTGGTTCGTCTCCACCCTCCATCCCCACCTGGACAAGCTGGAGCACTTCGGCGTCAACGTCGCCAACAACCTGCGCGCGGGGCTGGGAACGTCGATGGAGGAGGTCGGCGCCGCCGAGCAGGCGCGGCGGCGCATCTGGGAGACCTTCCGCGAGCTCTTCGGGCGCTACGACCTGCTGCTCACCCCCACCATGGCCGTGCCGCCCTTCCCGGTGGAGGAGAACTTCCCGCGCACCGTGGGCGGGCGCGAGATGGAGACGTACGTGGATTGGATCGCCCCCACCTTCGTGCTGAGCCTCAGCGGGCTCCCGGTGGCGTCCGTCCCCGCCGGCCTCGACCCGGCCGGCTTCCCCGCGGGGCTGCAGGTGGTGGCCCCGCCCCGCGGCGAGGAGCGGGCGCTGGCGCTCGCCGCGGTGATCCAGCGGCTGCGGCCGGTGGGGCTCCCGCCCGCCTAGGGGAGCGGGACGGGCTTCAGCTTGTAGGCGTCGCCCTCGTTCTTCAGCTTGAAGAAGATGAAGTAGATCCCCCAGGCGCCGCAGGCGAGCATGAGGAGGACCGCCATCCCCCCGCTGAGCGCCCGGTTGATGGCGTCGGAGTAGAGGATGCCCAGCACGATCGGGAGCAGCCCCACCACCGCCAGCAGGTAGGTGCGCAGCACCCGCGCCGCCGAGAGGGGCGTCTTCCCCAGGAGGTTGAAGCGCGCCGTCTCGCCCCCGTGGCCGCGCTCCTGCCCGATCGGCTGGATGTGATAGCCGGAGAGCGGGAAGATCGGGAGGGAGAGCGCGATCACCCAGCGCACCGTGTCGTAGGTGCCGTCTCCCCGCGGGCGGTAGTCGAGCAGGGTGGTGCCGAAGCCGTTGAACGAGGAGAACGACGGCGTCCCTTTCCCCGTCGTCGCCTGCATCCGCTGGTTCAAGCGCTGGAGCGCTGCGAGACTCTGCTGTAGCTTCGCGGTGGCGAGCTCGCCGCCGCAGCGGGCGCAGGCGGACGCCTCGGGGGTGTTGACGGCCCCGCAGGAGGTGCAGATGACGTTTTCGCTGGGCATGGAGGAGAAGGACGCTGGGGTGTGAGGAGTGAGGTCGCGCCTGCAACCGGGAGAACGTGGACGATGATGACCCGCAAGCTGGTGGTGGACTGGCGGCCGATCCTGCTGGAGTCGTTCTTCGTGGTGCTGGGGGTGGTGGTGGCGCTGGCCGCCAACGAGGTGCGCCAGGCCGTCGTCCAGCGGCGCGAGGCCGCCACCGCGCTCGCCAGCATCCGCGAGGAGCTGGCCACCAACCGCCGGGCCGTGCTCGAGTCGGCCAGCTACCACATCCGGCTGAACGACACGCTCTTCACCTACGTGCGCTCGGCCCCTGGCGGCGCGTCCGCTCCCGCGCGGGTGCCGGACGTGCGCGTCTTCGAACGCGGCTTCATCAATCCGGCGCAGCTGCTGAGCACGGCGTGGAACGCCGCCTCCGCCACCGAGGCCGTCCACCACATGCAGTACGCCGACGTGCTCCTCCTGGCCCGCATCTACGAGGAGCAGCGCGACTACCAGCGGCAGTCCGAGCAGGTGGGCAGCATCATCTACGGCGGGATCTTCAACCAGGGGATGGGCGGAGTGCTGCGCAACTACTCCAACCTCAGCTCCATCATCTCCTCGTTCTGGTACCGCGAGTGCCAGCTCCTGCGCAGCTACGACGAGGTGCTGCCGCGTCTGCGCGCGGAGGGAGCGGCCACCGGCGATCCGCCGCCGCCCGCTCCCGAACGCTGCCGGCGCATCCCCCGCCGCTGAGGCGGCCGTCAAGTGTATCCCCAGATCTCGAAGCTGGCCAGGATGGCGGCGACGAGGGCGGCGAGCACCAGCGCCGCCGCCGCGGCGCTGCGGTGCGGATCGAAGCGGGGGACTTCGAAGGCGCGCACCTCGGCGCGCGCGAGCCGCACCTCCTGCAGCACGCCGGAGGGAAGTCGGCGCCAGCCGAGCACGCTGTCCTGCGTCACCCGGACCTCGTGCGCGACGAAGGCGGCGCCGCCCTCCGGCGTCACGCGCGCCTGCTGCACGTAGCGGTAGGGCTCGCCCTGCGGCTGCGGGATGCTCCGCTGCCGCCAAGCCGTGCAGCCGGCGAGCAGGCACAGGGCGGCTACCAAGACCACTCCGCGAAACAAGCGTAATTCATAAAGCCTGGTCATTGTGCACCTCACGCGAACAGCTTCGCCACGTCGGGCTTGGTGACCTTGCCCATGGCGTTGCGGGGGAGCGCGCCCACGGGGCGCAGGCTGCGCGGGAGCTTGTACGGCGCCAGCCGCTCGCGCGCCCACGCCTGCAGCTCGTCCAGCGAGAGGGCGGCGCCGTCGCGCAGCTCCACGGCCGCGCAGATGCGCTCGCCCCACTCGGCGTCCTCGACGCCCACGACCGCGCACTCGGCCACGGCGGGGTGGGTGCGCAGCACCTCCTCGATCTCCAGCGCGCTCACCTTGTAGCCGCCCGTCTTGATGATGTCGACGCTGCGGCGGCCGAGCAGGCGGTAGTAGCCATCCTCCACCACCGCCACGTCGCCGGTGCGGAACCAGCCGTCGCGGAAGGCCGCCGCGGTGGCGTCGGGCCGGCGCCAGTACTCGTGGAACACGGTGGGCCCGCGCACCTCCACCTCGCCAGGCGCACCGGCCTCAACCTCCTCGCCCGCCTCGTCCACCAGCCGCACCTCCACGCCGGGAAGCGGGAAGCCAACGGTCCCCGGCCGCCGCTCGCCGTGGAGCGGGTTGGAGAGCGCCATGCCGATCTCCGTCATCCCGTAGCGCTCCAGGAGCACGTGGCCGGTGAGCTCGTGCCAGCGCTCCAGCGTCTGCACCGGGAGCGCGGCCGAGCCGGAGACCATCAGCCGCATCCGCCGGCACCCCTCGGACATGCGCCGCTGCCGCTCCGGCGGCGCCGCCTCCCACGCGGCGATCAGCCGGCGGTAGACGGTGGGCACCGCCATGAAGAGCGTCAGCCGCCCGTCCTCGATGGCGTTCCAGGTCTCGTCCGCATCGAAGCGGGGGAGGATCTCGCAGGCGGCGCCGGACCAGAGCGCGCAGGTGAGCACGTTGACGATGCCGTGCACGTGGTGCAGCGGCAGGACGAGCAGCGTGCGGTCGTCCGCGCTCCATTCCCACGCCTCCACCAGCGACTCCACCTGCGCGCGCAGCCCGGCGTGCGTGGTGACGACGCCCTTCGGCCGCCCGGTGGTGCCGCTGGTGTAGACCATCATCGCCGGACGGTGCTCCTCGACTGGCGGGAGCCGGCCCGCCTCCGCCGCGAGCGCATCGGTGGTCAGCAGGAAGCGCCGCCGCCCGCTCTCCGCGATCGGGCGGAGCGCGCCCGCGAAGTCGGGATGGGCGAGGACGACGGCGGCGTCCGCGTCTTGCACCACGTATTCGAGCTCGGCGGGCGGGTGCGAGACGGCCAGCGGCACGGCGACGCCGCCCGCGCGCCAGATCCCCCACTGCGCCGCCACGTAGTGCCACCCCGGCGGCGCCAGGAAGGCAACCCGCGCCTCGGCCAGGTCGTCCGCCCCGTCCAGCAGCGCCGCCGCCGCGCGCGCGGACGCCTCCAGCAGCTGCGCATAGGAGTAGGTGCCTTCCGCGGCCACGACGGCGGTACGCTCCGCGTGCGCCGCGGCGCGGGTGACGAGAGGGAGGGAAGGACCTGTGGACATGAGGTGCGGTGCGGAACGGAGAACTGACGCCGTTGCTTCCGCTCAAACTAAGAGCCGGATGCGGAGACCGCACCCGGCTCGTCGTTCATCGTGCGAATCCTCTCCTCAATCGAACAGCTCGCGGATCGGCAGCCGCCAGCCGGGCACCACGTCGCCGCCGTCCAACCACTCGTCTTCGACGAGCACCTCGATGTCGGTACGTGAGCGGTACATAGTCACGGTCCGGGTGTCCGAGTTCACGACCAGCACCATTCTGCAGCCGCCAGTGAGCCAATCCAAGACCTTGGCTTCGACGTAGCCGAACGAATCCGTCGGCGAGACCACTTCCACCGCCAGATCCGGAGCACCACCGCAGTACCCGTCTTCTGCGGAAGCCTCAGGGTCACGCTCGCGACAGACAAACGCGATGTGGGGCGAGCGGACCGTGTCCGGGTTGAAGGCGAGCTGACATGGCTGGAGCTCTAGCGACTCAGAGCTCGTTCTCCTCGATCCCGGCAATCTTCATGAGATGCCGCTGGAGACCGAGCTTCAATGGGCGATTGCCGTGGATCGGAACGGAGATGCGCTCAACCCGATCAGGCCGCCGATAGATGTGATGACTTCCGTGAATGCGGGCCAGCTCCCAACCACGGGCCTCCAGCAGTCTCGCGAACTGCTTGCCCGAGAGGGATTTCACACCGCGATCTCCAGAACCCGCGACCGGCTGTCGCTCTCAGGCTCCTCGACGTCGACGGAAAGACATCCCTCGACCGCCTCGTAGAGATTCGCAAGGAGTTCCTCGAAGGTCTCGCCCTGCGTGACGCAGCCCGGGATTGCAGGGACTTCGGCCCAGAAACCGCCTTCCTCGGCCTCGTGGACGACGACGCGAAGCTTCATCGCTCTCCCCCGATCAGAAGAACACCGGCTCCTGGTAGGCGCCGAAGACCTCCTCCATCGCCGCGCGGATCTCGTAGAGCGTGGCGTACGCTCGCACCGCGTCCAGCATCGGCTCCACCACGTTGGCGCCGGAGCGGGCCGCGTCGCGCAGCGCCGCCAGCGTGCGGTCGACCTCGCCCTGGTCGCGCCGGGCGCGCATGGCCGCCATC
>DASUNK010000711.1:0-3371 GCA_036277195.1 Longimicrobiaceae bacterium
ACAACCCTCTCCCGGAACGGGGGAGGGTGGCGAGCCTGAGCGAGCCGGGTGGGGGCCCCCTGGAGGCGCGCTTCCTCGGCGGCCTCGACGCGCTGGGGCTGCGCGGCGCCCACGTGCTGGCCGCCGTCTCCGGCGGGTCCGACTCGGTGGCCCTCCTCCACCTGCTGCGCTTCGCCGCCCGCGAGCACGGGCTCCGCGTCTCCGCCGCGCACTTCGACCACGCCATGCGCCCGGACAGCGCCGCCGACGCCCGCTGGGTGCAGGGGCTCTGCGCCGCCTGGGAGGTGCCGCTGCTCTGCGAGCGCGCCGCCGCGCCGCTCCGCACCGAGGAGGAGGCGCGCGAGGCGCGCTACGCCTTCCTGCGCCGGGCGCAGCGCGAGGCCGGGGCCACCCACCTGGCCACCGCCCACCACGCCGACGACCAGGCCGAGACCGTCCTCTTCCGCGTGCTGCGCGGCACCGGCCCGGCCGGGCTGGCCGGCATCCCCGCCAGCGGGCCGGGGGGCATCGTGCGCCCGCTCCTCCCCTTCTGGAAGGCGGAGCTCCGCCGCTACGCCCGCAGCCGCGGCCTGCGCTGGCGCCCCGATCCCACCAACCGCTCCACCCTCCCCGCGCGCAACCGCATCCGCCGCGAGCTCCTCCCCCTGCTGGAGCGCAGCGTGGCTCCCGGCGCGCGGCGCAACCTGGTGCGGCTGGCCGCGCTGGCCGCCGAGGACGAGGCCGCCTGGGACGCCCTGCTGGCCGGCGAGCTGGCGGCCGTGGCGCGCGAGGAGGACGGGGCGGTCGTCCTTGTACGCGAACGGCTCTCCACGTATGATTCGGCCGTAGCCGCACGCCTGCTCCGGACCGTGCTGCGCCGCTTCGGGATCGTCCTGGACCGGACGGGAACCCGCTCGGCGCTTCAGTTTATCAGCACGGCACCCAGTGGGAGAGAGCTGATGCTCCCCGGCCGCGTGCGCATCGCCACCGAATACGGCGCCGCCCGCGTGGAGCGCCTGGCGGAGGCGGCGCCGCCCCCGGACCGGCCGCTGGTGCTGGCCGGGCCACACGGCGAGGCGCGGGTGCGGATCGGCGGGCGCGAGCGCACCGTGGCCTGGCGCACCAGCGCGGCCGACGGCGCGGCGCCCGCGGACCCGGCCTCGGTGGAGCTGCCCCTGGAAGGGCTGCGCGCGCCGCTCACGCTGCGCGGCCGCCGCCCCGGGGACCGCATCCGCACCGCCGGCGGCACCAAGACGCTCAAGAAGCTCCTCGCTGAGCGGCGCGTCCCCCGCTCCGCGCGGGCGCAGCTCCCGGTGCTGGCGGACGCGGACGGCGCGGTGCTCTGGGTGCCCGGCGTGGCGCGCGCCGCCGGGGCGCGGCCCGAACCCGGGCAGACGGCTCTCACCCTCACGGTCTCGGATGCCTGACTCGGAGCAGACCCTCGCCTGGACGGGCGGACGCCAGCTCAAGCGCATCGTCTACACCGCCGAACGGATCGGCGAGCGCGTGGGCGAGATGGGGCGCGAGATCCGCGACGCCGTGCCGACCGACGAGGGGCTGCTGGTGCTGGGGCTGCTCAAGGGGTCGTTCGTCTTCCTGAGCGACCTGGTGCGCCGCATCGAGCGCCCGCTGCACGTCGACTTCCTGGTGGCCTCCAGCTACGGGAGCGGCACCGAGAGCTCCGGGAACGTGCAGCTGCTCTACGACCCCAGCATCGACATCCGCGGCAAGCACGTCATCCTGGTGGAGGACATCGTGGACAGCGGCACCACGCTCAACCGCCTGGTGCCCCTGCTGCGCCGCCGCGAGCCGAAGTCGCTGGAGATCTGCGCGCTCCTGCACAAGCACATCGCCTCCAACCTGGTGCTGGAGCCCCGCTGGGTGGGCTTCGACGCGCCGCGCGAGTTCCTGATCGGGTACGGGCTGGACCACTCGGAAGACTTCCGCAACCTCCCCTTCATCGCCAGCCTGGACGCCGGGCACGACTGACGGGGCCTGAAGGGAATAGGGCACATGCCAGACCAGACCCCCCCTCCCAAGCCGCCCTCGCGGTGGGGACGGATCACCCGGACCGCCAGCTTCTGGGCGCTCCTGGTGCTCATCTCCATCACCCTGGTGCAGCTCACCGGCAAGCGCCAGCCGCGCGCCGAGATCGACTACACCGCCTTCAAGCGGCACCTCGCCTCGGGGAACGTGGCCAAGGTGTCGGTGATCGACGGCGCGGTGGTGGAGGGCGAGCTGAAGAGCCCCGGGCGCACGCCCCAGGGGCAGCAGTTCAAGGAGTTCAAGGCCCGCCTCCCCATCCGCGACTCGGAGAAGGTGCTGGAGTCGCTGGAGGCCGCCGGGGTGCAGATCTCCGGGAAGCAGGCCGACATGAACTGGTGGGTGGCGCTGCAGCGCCTCCTCCCCTGGCTCCTCATCATCGGCTTCTGGATCTTCGTCTTCCGCCAGATGCAGGCGAGCGGGAACAAGGCCTTCCAGTTCGGGAAGAGCAAGGCCAAGCTCCTCACCGGCGACACGCCCAAGGTCACCTTCGAGGACGTGGCGGGCGCCGACGAGGCCAAGGCCGAGCTGCAGGAGATCGTGGAGTTCCTCAAGGACCCCAAGCGCTTCTCGCGCCTGGGCGGCCGCATCCCCAAGGGCGCGCTGCTGGTGGGCCCGCCGGGGACGGGGAAGACCCTCCTGGCCCGCGCCGTGGCCGGCGAGGCGGGGCGCCCCTTCTTCTCCATGTCCGGCTCCGACTTCGTGGAGATGTTCGTGGGGGTGGGCGCCAGCCGGGTGCGCGACCTCTTCGAGCAGGGGAAGGCCCACGCGCCCTGCATCATCTTCATCGACGAGATCGACGCCGTGGGGCGCCACCGCGGCGCCGGGCTGGGCGGCGGGCACGACGAGCGCGAGCAGACGCTGAACCAGCTCCTGGTGGAGATGGACGGCTTCGAGAGCAACGACGGCGTCATCCTGGTGGCGGCCACCAACCGGCCCGACGTGCTGGACCCGGCGCTGCTGCGCCCCGGCCGCTTCGACCGGCAGATCGTGGTGGACTCGCCCGACGTGAAGGGGCGCGAGGGGATCCTGCGGGTGCACCTGCGCAAGATCCCCACGGCGCAGGACGTGAGCGTCCACGTGCTCGCCCGCGGCACCCCGGGGATGAGCGGGGCCGACCTGGCCAACGTGGTGAACGAGGCGGCCCTCCTGGCCGCGCGGCGCGACCGCGACAAGGTCTACATGCAGGACCTGGAGGACGCCAAGGACAAGGTGATGATGGGCGCCGAGCGCCGCTCGCTGGTGATGAAGGACGAGGAGCGGCGGCTCACCGCGTACCACGAGGCGGGCCACGCGCTCTGCGCCATGAAGGTCCAGGGGAACGACCCGCTCCACAAGGTGACCATCGT
>DASUNK010000712.1:0-4321 GCA_036277195.1 Longimicrobiaceae bacterium
GGAGCTGGCCGACGAGGCCGGGGTGGCGGCCGAGGCCGCCGCCGCCGCGCTGCACGCCCTGGCCGCGCACCGGGTGGCGCGGCCGCACGCGGACGGCACCTTCTCTCCGTTCTTCCTGATGCTGGAGGACTAGGCCATGGCGGGAGACCATTCGCGGCAGGGGATCTCCACGCGCGCCGTGCACGCGGGCGAGCCGCCCGTCGAGGCCGGCGGGCCGGTGGTGAACCCGATCTTCCAGAGCGCCACCTTCCACAGCTACCCCGAGGGGGAGGGGCCCGTCCTCTACCAGCGCTACGGCAACGCCCCCAACCACGTGGCGCTGGAGGCGCGGCTGGCCGCGCTGGAGGGCGGGGAAGACGCCGTGGTGCTGGCCAGCGGGATGGCGGCCATGGCCTGCGCCCTCCTCTCGCTGGTGGAGGCGGGCGACCACGTGGTGGCCACGCACGCGCTCTACGGCGGCACCAAGCTCCTCCTCGACCAGGAGTTCCCCCGGCTGGGGATCGCGGCCGACTACGTGGACTTCTCGCGCCCGGAGTGGGTCGAGGCCATCCGCCCCAACACGAAGGTGGTGCTGGGCGAGACGCCCTCCAACCCGCTGCTGCGCGTGCTCGACCTGGAGCCGATCTGCCGCGAGGCGCACGCGCGCGGGGCCGCGGTGGTGGTCGACTCCACCTTCGCCTCGCCGGTGAACCTGCGGCCGCTGGAGCACGGGGTGGACCTGGTGATGCACAGCGGCACCAAGTACCTGGGCGGCCACAGCGACCTGACGGCGGGGGTGCTGGTGGGGAGCCGCGAGCGGATGGCGCGGGTGCGCGACCGCGCGAAGGTGTGGGGGCCGCTGCTCGACCCGCACGCCGTCTGGCTGCTGGAGCGCGGGGTCAAGACGCTGGCGGTGCGGATGGAGGCGCACAACCGCAACGGGGTGGCGGTGGCGCGCTGGGCCGAGGCGCAGCCGGGGATGGCGCGGGTGCACTACCCGGGCCTTGCTTCCCACCCGGACCACGAAGTGGCGCGGCGCGTGCTGGACGGCTTCGGGGGGATGCTGTCGGTGGAGCTGGCCGGCGGCGGCGAGGCGGCGGCGCGCTTCGTGGCGGCGCTGCGGCTGGCGAAGGTGGCGCCGAGCCTGGGCGGGGTGGAGACGCTGGTGTCGGAGCCGCGCTACACCTCGCACGCGCGGATGACGCCGGCGGAGCGCGCGGCCGCGGGGCTCGGGGACGGCTTCGTGCGCATCTCGCTGGGGATCGAGGACGCGGAGGACATCATCGCGGACCTCGACCAGGCGCTCCGCGCGGCCGGCGACGACGGCCGCCGCACCGACGCCGCGGCGGACTAGGGTTCTTCCCGGGAGGATGATGGCTGGCGAGACGCAGCCTTTCGACATCGCGGTGGTGGGGGCGGGTCCGTGCGCGATCGCGGTGGGCGCCGCCGCGAAGGCGGAGGGGCTCTCCTGCGTCCTCTTCGACCGCGGGCCGGTCACCAGCTCCGTCTACCGCTATCCCACCTACACCACCTTCTTCAGCGGCCCCGAGAAGCTGGAGATCGCCGGCGTGCCCTTCACCACCGCCGGCGACAAGCCCACCCGGCGCGAGGCGCTCCGCTACTTCCGCAAGCTGGTCACCTTCTTCGACCTGGACGTGCGCCAGTACGAGGACGTGCGCGGCGTGCGGCGCGAGGGCGGCCTCTTCACCCTGCGGACGCGCCGGCGCGGCGGCGACGAGCACGCATATCGCGCCCGCAGCGTGGTGATCGCCACCGGCTACTTCGACACGCCGCGGCGCATCGACGTCCCCGGGGCGGAGCTCCCCAAGGTGGTCTACTACTACTCCGACCCCTTCCCCTTCTTCGCGCAGGACGTGGTGGTGATCGGCGCCGGCAACAGCGCGGCCGACGCGGCGCTCTCCTGCTGGCGCGAGGGCGCGCGGGTGACGCTGGTGCACCTCTTCGAGACGCTGGACAAGGGGATCAAGCCCTGGGTGCGGCCGGACATCGAGAACCGCATCGACGAGGGCGCCATCCCAGCGCTCTGGCGGCACCAGGTGGTGGAGATCCGCTGGGACGAGGTGGTGGTGGAGAGCCTGGACACCGGCGAGCGGAGCACGCTGAAGAACGACTGGGTGCTGGCGATGACCGGCTACGTCCCCGACCCCCACCTCCTGCGCGAGCTGGGCGCCGGCATCGACCCGGAGACGGGGATCCCCGCGCACGACCCGGCCACCATGGAGACCGACGCCCCCGACGTGTACATCGCCGGGGTGGTGGTGGCGGGGTACGACGCCAACAAGATCTTCATCGAGAACGGCAAGCTGCACGGGCCGCTGATCGCGGCCTCGGTGGCCGCCCGGAAGCGGAGGGAGCCATGACGCGTGGAGCAGCGACGCTGGCCGTGCTGGTGCTCGGCGCCGCGCAGGCGGCCATCTGGCAGGGGAGCTCCGGCGGCTTCGCGGTGCGCTGGACGGAGCGCGACCTCACCGCCGCGCGCGCGGCCGGGGGCGCGCCCGTGCTCTCGCTGCGCACGGTGGAGAACGAGGCGTGGGCCGAGATGTCGAGCGACAGCGTGCAGCCGGCGCTGCACTACGCCGCCGAGTACCGGGTGCTGTCGCTGGTGGGGCGGGTGCTGAGCGTGTCGTCGCGCCACGACTGCAACTGCGGCGGCGCGCACCCCATCTCCTGGTCCGGCTTCCACGCCTACGACCTGGCCCGCGGCACGCGCGAGAAGCCGCATCCCATCGAGATCACCGAGCTCTTCCCCGCGGCGGACGTGCGGGCGGCGCTGGTGGTGGACCCGGTTGTCCGGCGCATGCTGGCGGCGTCCGGCGCGGGGACGCCGCGCACGCTGGAGCACCTGGTGACGACGCTGCAGGAGAGCACGGTGGAGGTGGCGGGGTGCACCTACACGGCGGGGCCCGACTTCCTGGCCAGCTTCGCGCTGCACCACCTGGAGGGCGGCCGGGCGGCCGTGCGCTTCAGCCTCCCCTACCGCCACGAGGTCTGCCGCGGCCGCATGATCCAGCTCGGCGTGCTGATCCCGGTCCCGCCGCGCCTCCGCGCGGAGCTGGAGGCCGCCGGCGCGCGGCGGGCCGGGTTCCTGATGCAGGACGCGCAGCGCATCTCCGGCGGGCGCGCGACCACCCTCGAGTACGGCCCGCCGGCCCTCCGCTGACCCTTCCTACGGCTGCACGCCGCCGCCGGGCTGCTGCGGCCGCCGCATCGCCATCACCCCGCTGTAGCCGTCGGCGTGGATGCGCCACTCCCCGTCGGCGCCGCGCTTCCAGATGACGATGAACTTGCCGTCCGGCTCGGCCTTCGCGCCGATGGTGTAGTAGCCGATGTCGTACGCCAGGCCTCCGCTCACGTCGCGGTCGATGATGTCGAAGCGGACCTCCAGCCCCTCCCCCCGCTGCGCGAAGGGCCCCAGGAACGCCTGGAAGGTCTGCAGGATCGCGTCGTTCCCCTGCTTGATGCGCGACCCCGGCTCCAGGTAGAAGGCGCTGTCCGCGTAGAGCGCCGCCACCATCGCCGCGTCGGCGCGGCGGTAGCCCTCGCTGAAGCGGGCGTAGACCGCGGTGAAGACGCTGTCCACCGCGGCGCGGCTGGTCTGCGCGGCGGCGACGCCGGGGAGCACGGCCAGCGAGCAGGCCAGCGCGAGGGCGGGGAAGAAGCGTGCGGGCATGGGTTCTCCGGATCGGGGGATGAGGGACTCGGGAGGATGCTTCAGGGCACCGGCACCGAGACGGCGACGCCTACTCCGCCGCCCCGGACGGGATACACCGGCACCCACCGCGGCAGGCCGGCCACTCCGCCGGCGAGGCCGCCCACCAGCGCGCCCAGCGGCGCTCCCACCAGCAGGGCGTAGAACTCGTTCCACTCGTCGTTCTCGTACGCCGCGTTCAGCCAGAAGGTGGTGACCGCGTAGCCGCCGGCCGCGCCCACGCCGGCCCCGAGCAGCAGCCCGTTGAGGTGGTTGCGCCCGCGGTAGACGGAGACGTCCAGCACCTCGGCCACCGGGATCTCCGCCCGGCGGTAGTCGGGCTTGCGGATGAGGACGATGCGGGCGGAATCCACCTCCGCCACCTCGCCCACGATGCGGCCGGGGGCCGAGGCGAGGGTGGTGACGCGCACCGTGTCGCCCTTCTCCAGGGGATAGGTGCGGGGGCTGGGCTGCGCGGCGAGCGGCGCGGCGGCCAGGAGCAGCGGGAGCGCGAGGCGGAGGATCATGGGCGTGGAATGAGACACCGGTTCGGCACGCGGGGTTGCACCGGCAACGGTGCGATGCATGGCGTGTGCGTCCGGAAACGGGGTCCGGGCGCACGCCTGCCGCAAG
>DASUNK010000713.1:0-3603 GCA_036277195.1 Longimicrobiaceae bacterium
GGCGAGCGCACGGAGCGGGCGGGGTTGGCGTCCACCCGCTCCTCCACGTGCAGGAAGCGGTAGAAGGAGCGCACCGCCGAGAGCTTGCGGGCGATGGAGGTGCGCGCCAGCCCGCGGCGGGTGGCGCAGTCGCCCATGAACGCGCGGATGGCGCGGCGGTCCACCCCCGCCCAGGTCCATTCGCCCGCGCCGTAGTAGCGGTCGAGGAAGGTCTCGAATTCGGCGAGGTCGTCGGTGTAGGCGCGCACCGTCTGCGGCGAGAGCTGGCGCTCGTGCGCCACGTAGCGCAGGAAGTCCTGCAGCGCCGTCCCCCGTCCGCCCTCGTCGCTCATCGGGCGGCGGCGGCGGGCACCGCCAGCTCGTGCGCCTCCATCCAGGCGGCGAAGTCGGCGCGGGCGCGCTCGGCCAGCCGCGCGCGCTTCTCCTCCTTGTCCTTCACCCGCTCCTCCAGCGGGTCCAGCAGGCCGAAGTTGGAGTTCATCGGCTGGAAGTGCTTCGGCTCGCTCTCGCGCAGGTAGCGCATCAGGCCGCCGAGCATGGTGGTGGGCGGCGGGAGCACGGGCTCGTGCCCGCGGACGATGCGGTCCAGGTTGGCGGCGGCGAGGATGCCGGTGGCGGTCGATTCCGTGTATCCCTCCACCCCCGTGATCTGCCCGGCGAAGATCAGCTCCGGCCGGTCGCGCAGCGAGCCGTGCGGGCTCAGCCGCCCGGGGAAGTTGAGGTAGGTGTTGCGGTGGATGGAGCCCCAGCGCAGGAACTCGGCGTTCTCCAGCCCCGGGATCGTGCGGAAGATGCGCTTCTGCTCGGGGACCTTCAGCCGCGTCTGGAAGCCGACCAGGTTCCACATCTGCCCGGCGCGGTCCTCGCGGCGGAGCTGCACCACCGCCCACGCCTTCCGCCCGCCCCACTGCGGCACGGGCAGGCCGATCGGCTTCATCGGCCCGAAGCGCAGCGTCTCCACCCCGCGGTGCGCCATCACCTCCACCGGGAGGCACCCCTCGAAGTAGGGGACGTTCTCCCAGTCGTGCCCGCCGTACTCCTCGCCCTGCTTCAGCGCCTCGACGAAGGCCTCGTACTCCTCCTTGTCCAGGGGCGCGTTGAGGTAGTCGTCCTCCCCGCCCTTTCCCCAGCGGCTGGCGAAGAACATCCGCTCCAGGTCGAGCGAGTCGGCGGCCACCACGGGGGCGATGGCGTCGAAGAAGGCCAGCCCCTCGTCGCCCAGGGCGCGGCGGATGGCCTGCGAGAGCGCGTCGGAGGTGAGGGGGCCGGTGGCGACGATGGCGGGGCCGTCCGGGAGCCCGGACGCCTCCTCGCGCAACACGCGGATCCGCGGATGCGCCTCGACGGCGGCGGTCATCCGCTCGGCGAACTCGCGCCGGTCCACGGTGAGCGCGGTGCCGCCGGGGATGCGGCTCTCGCGGGCACAGGCCAGCAGGAGCGAGCCGCCGGCGCCGAGCGCGTCCATCTCCAGCTTGAGGAGGCCGTGGGCGTTGCTCGGGTCCTCGGACTTGAAGGTGTTGGAGCAGACGATCTCGCCGAGGAGCGCCGTCTGGTGCGCGGGGGTGCCGCGCCCGGGGCGCATCTCGCACAGGACGACGTCGTGCCCGCGCTCGGCGAGCTGGTACGCCGCCTCGGAGCCCGAGAGCCCGCCTCCCACCACCGTGACTTCCGCCATCTCAATCCCTTTATGAATCGCCATTTACAGTCCCGCGATCGAGGAGTCGCGGGCGTTCGGCTCCTCAGCCTGCCAGCCTATACTGTCACTATCGTCTACCGTAAATACGAAACTCGGGACGACGCATGATCCCGCCTTCGCGGCTGCCCAATTTACACCGCAGCGGCCGCTCCGTGCGAGCACCTGTCATTCCGAGTCGTTCACCAGCTGCGCTGACCCTGTAGGGATGAAAGTAGCGGGCGGGAGCGGGGGCAGATGGACATGGTAGCTCGTCAAATATTGGCGCGTTGGCGCGAACTTTCTATTCAGGTCCGGCCGCGACGAAGCATCCGTCGCACCGGAGGTGGCAGGGCCGAGGAATCTGGCCGGGGACTGGGCAGCAGGTTGGCGCGGCAGCCCCGCGGATGCCGCGGCCGCGTGCCGTGTCGACCAGCGGTGAAACTGTCGCTGCGCGGGTGTAACGGCGGCAACGGCGACACGAATAAACTACCGGAGCAGGGCAGGTAGATTCCTCGGGCGCCGCCCCGGCTCTGGTTGTGTGGACGGCGCGGTGAGGCGGCGCCGCTCGCAATGACATTTGACATTCCCCTCCCCCGGAACGGGGGAGGGACAGGCGAGTCTTGCGAGCCAGGGAGGGGGCCTGCCCCCTACAGCGTGCAGGCGAGGCGGGCGAAAGTGGCCGGGTCCTTCTTCTTCCCCCCCTCGCTGGTGAGGAGCACCGCGCCGTCCGCCGCGAAGCCGACGCCCTCGCCCTGGGCCTCGTCCAGGCTCCCCAGGTCCATCTGCCGCGGCCCCACCGCCCCGCCGCCCAGGAGCGCGCCGGCGGGATAAAAGGCGAGGGTGCGCAGGGTGCGCACCGCCACCCACTCCCCGTCCGCGCTCGCGGAGGCGCCGGTGACCCGCCGGGCCCGGCCGACGTCGTCCCCGGCGAGCTCGCGGACGCGCTCCAGCGTGGCCGTGGCGCCCGCGGCGGTCCCCGCGGGGACGCGGTAGAGCGCCACCGGCCCAGTCTCGCCCTTGGTGAGCAGGTGGATGCGCCCGTCCGGGAGCACGAAGAGGGCCTCGGCGTCCTGCGCGCCGTCCGGGTAGCGGAGCCGGATGGCCTCGGCGGGGCGCGTCTCCGCGTCGCCGGGGGCGGGCTCGGGGACGCGCCAGACGGTCACCGCCGGCCGCTCGGCCTGGTTGTCGCCGATGTCGGCCAGGTACAGGCAGTCGCCGCCGCCCGGGCAGGGCCCGACCGCGACGTCCTCCCAGTCCTCCACCTCCGCACCGCGCACGCGCACCTGCCCCGCCAGGCGCCCGGAGGCGTCCACCGCGAAGAGGACGGGATCGCCCGAGTCGTTGTGCGTCCAGAAGACGCCCGGGTGCGCGCGGCTGGCGGCCACCCCGCTGCTCTCGTGGATATCGTCCGGGAGCGGCGTGAGCGCCTGCTCCACCCGGCACACCTCGTTCACGGCGCCGCCGGCGGCGGCCGCCGCCCGACGCGGCTCCTGCGCGGGCGCGTCGCCGCTCCCGCACGCGGCGAGCGGCAGCACGCACGCCAGCAGCAGGTTCGTCCTTCGCATGCTCATTCTCTCCTCATTGCTTGCGGCGCTTCGGGGCCGCCTTCGCCTTCGGCCGGGCCGTAGCCTTCCCCCGTCCCGCCTGCTTCTTCTTCGGCGCCGCCGCGCGCTCGGCCAGCAGCGGGAGCGCGTCCTCGAGCGTGAAGGCGTCCGGCTTCGCGTTCCGCGGGAGCGAGGCGTTGGTGTCGCCGTGCTTGACGTACGGGCCGTAGCGGCCGGCCCACAGCGTCACCGGCTCGCCGTCCGCCGGGTGCGCGCCGAGCGTGCGCAGCGGCTCGGGCGAGGTGCGCGCCCGCGTGCCCTTGGGCTGCGCCAGCAGCTCCAGCGCGCGCTCCAGCCCGATGGTGTAGACGTCGTCGCCCTTCT
>DASUNK010000714.1:0-3761 GCA_036277195.1 Longimicrobiaceae bacterium
GTGCGCCCCGGCCGGCCGGGGCTGGCGGAGGGCGGGAGCACCCTCCCCGACGAGGAGCCGGTGAGCACCGAGCACCCGTTCCGCTGGGCGCCCGGCGCCCTGGACGGCGTGCTCGGCCACCACTCCGAGCAGGAGACCGCCGAAGCGCAGGCGCGCGAGGTGGTCGACGCCCTGCGCGCCCTCACCCGGCGCGCCACCGACCCCCACGCCGCCGAGCTCTACCGCGTGCTGGCGGAGCACCAGTCGCTCGGCTACGTCGACGCGCTCCTCCCGCTGGTGGCCGAGGACGGCGACCTGGACGCGGAGCGGGTGCACGCCGTGGCGCGGTGGCTGGCGCTGGGCGCGGCGGACCGCGAGCCGGTGAAGACGGCGCTCGCCCTCCTCGGCATCGTCTCCGGCGGCGGCGACCGCGAGCTCCTGCTCACCCTGGGGCGCCACGACGAGTTCACCCTCTTCGTGGTGGTGGCGCTGCTGAACACCGACCCCGCCCCCGAGCGCACCCTGCTGGAGCTGGGGCAGAACGTCTCCGGCTGGGGGCGGGTGCACGTGGTGGAGCGGCTGGCGGACACGCGCGACGACCAGGTGCGCGCCTGGCTCCTGCGCGAGGGCTACCGCAACGAGGTGATGTGGGAGTACACCGCCCTGGCCTGCGCGCAGGGGGGCGACCTGGCGGGGGCGCTGCGGCTGCCGGACCCGGACGACGCCCTCCTCCGCGGCGCCGGCGACCTCCTCTCCACCCTGGTCGCCGGGCGCGGGGGCCCGGCGGCGGGGATCGGCGACTACCCCGAGGGCGCCGAGGTGGCCGAGCTCTACCTGCGCCACCTGCAGGAGCGCGACCTGCCGCTGGAGTGGCTCCCCGCCGTGCGCGCCCTGCGCGACTTCGTGGACGAGACCGAGGGCGAAGCCCACGACCCGGCGCTCGGCTGGCCGGAGCGCCGCGGGAGGGTGGCCGCCCTCGCCGACGCCGTGCTGCGCCGCCCGGAGTGGGAGGCGCGGGTCCGCGCCGGGCTCGACGACCCGGACCGCGACGCCTTCGCCGCGGCCGCCGAGGCCGCGGGGGCCATCGGTCTGGACCCGTGGGACGCCTACTACGCCCGGCTGGCGGGGGGCCGCGGCGAGTCGGGCGACTGGTGGCACCTGGCGCGCACTCCCGACGCCGGGCGGCTGGAGCGCGTGGTGCGCCTGGCCGAGGCGCGGCTCCCGCTGGAGCGCATCGCCGCGGGGCCGGCGGAGGAGATGGGGCTGGGCCCCGAGTTCGCGGCCCATTCCGCGCTCGACTTCGTGCTGCAGGAGCTGGGGCGCCTCCCCGGGCGGGGGTGGGCGCTGGTGCGCGCGGGGCTGCGCAGCCCGGTGGTGCGCAACCGCAACCTGGCGGTGAACGCGCTCGCGGAGTGGGGGCGCGAGGCATGGCCGCCCGAGGCGGAGCCGCTGCTGCGGACCGCGCTGGCCGAGGAGCCCAACGAGGGCGCCCGCGACTGGCTGCGCCGCCTCCTCGAGGGCCGCCCCCTCCGCGACGACGACGACGAGTAGGGGCGGCCGTCGCCCGTTTCCAAACCCTTGCGGTTACGGTAGATTCCACCCTTCGCACTCACCCGCGGCAGAGCAACGGAGCATGGAATCTCGCACGGCGCTGGTCGAGGGGCTCGCCTCGCGCTTCCCGCACGTCCCCCGCGAGGCGGTCCTCAAGGAAGACCTGCTGCGCACCGGCATGTCGTTCGACGACTCGGCGCTCTCCGACAACCTGGAGGGCGAGGTCAAGCCGAAGTCGTACTTCATCTTCTCCTTCGACCAGAAGCCCCTCCGCGAGCTGGGCGCCGCCGCCCTGCGCCGTCCCCCCGAGGAGGTGGCCCTCACCGGCGGCCCCTGGCAGCTGCGCCGCACCATCGTCTCCGTGCGCGTCAACCCCGACTCGCCCTATCGCGTCTGGCGCGGCGAGGACGGGGGGCTGCGCCTCTCGCTGGAGGGGCGCCCGCTGGCGGACGTCGCGCTCCCGCCGATGCCCGAGTACTACCGGCACCCGCTGCGCAACGGCAAGCAGGTGATGGAGATCGCCCCCACCATCCAGTGGGGGTACCTCGTCTACCTCACCGTGCTGCGCCTCTGCCAGTACTTCGGGGCCAAGGAGGAGTGCCAGTACTGCGACATCAACCACAACTGGCGCCAGCACAAGGAGGCCGGCCGCCCGTACACGGGAGTCAAGCCCGTGGACGAGGTGCTGGAGGCGCTGGAGATCATCGACCGCTACGACCCGGCGCGCACTTCACAGGCCTACACCCTCACCGGCGGCAGCGTCACCTCGAAGGTGGACGGGCTGGCCGAGGCGGACTTCTACGGCCGCTACGCCGAGGCCATCGAGGGCCGCTTCCCGGGGCGGTGGATCGGCAAGGTGGTGGCGCAGGCGCTGCCGAAGGCGGACGTGCAGCGCTTCCGCGACTGCGGCATCCGCATCTACCACCCCAACTACGAGGTGTGGGACAAGCGGCTCTTCGAGATCATCTGCCCCGGGAAGGAGCGCTACGTGGGGCGCGAGGAGTGGCACCGGCGCATCTTCGACGCGGCCGAGGTGTTCGGGCCGCGCTACGTCATCCCCAACTTCGTGGCGGGGGTGGAGATGGCGCAGCCCTTCGGCTTCGCCACGGTAGACGAGGCGATCCGCTCCACCGCCGAGGGGCTGGACTACTTCATGAGCCGCGGGGTGACGCCGCGCTTCACCACCTGGTGCCCCGAGCCCACCACCCCGCTGGGGCGCGACAACCCGCAGGGAGCGCCGCTGGAGTACCACATCCGGCTGCTGGAGACGTACCGCGAGACGCTGGAGAAGCACGGGCTGCAACCGCCGCCGGGGTACGGCCCGCCGGGCCCGGGGAACGCGGTCTTCTCGGTGAGCTCGTTCATGGACACGCTGGCCCCCGGCGCCGTCCCCGCCGAGGAGGCGGCCGCGGCGGCGGTGTGAGCCGCGCCCTGCGTCACTCCTCCTCCTCTTCCGGGCCCAGCAGGTCCTGGTACTCCTTGCGGCGGTAGAGGTAGGCCTTGGCGAAGGGGCAGTGCGCCACCACCCGCAGCCCCGCGGCGCGCGCGTGGTCGAGCGCGGCGCGCACGATGCGGCTCCCCAGGCCGCGCCCCTCCAGCTCGTGCGGCACCTCGGTGTGCAGCAGGTAGAGCGTGCCTTCGCGCAGCTGGTAGGTGAGATAGGCCAGCACGCCGTCCACCGTGGCCTCGAAGCGCCCCTCCGCCTCGTTGCGCACCACGTCCACCACCGCTTCTTCGGCCATCCCGCCCTCCCCCTTTCGGGACTCCGGCATTCGTGAACACCGTGGACGCGGCAAACGTGCCGTCGCGGACAGAACTTGTCCCTCCCGCGGCATGCCACCATGATAGCGCCGTCCACCTTCGCCCGCGACCCCGGGCGTCTACCCCATCGCCCGCCGCGCGTGAGGCGTTGCGGCCGCTCTCGCCCGCCGCTTAGCTTCTCCCCGCGCCCCATCCCCACCCGTCCGCCTTCCCGTCATCCCATGAAAGCACATCGCTGGCTCTTCCCGCTCCTCGCGCTGGCGCTCGCGGCCGGCTGCGTCACCGCCGCCGAGCGCTTCGAGCAGGGAGTGGAGCTGGAGGAGCGCGGCCGCCCCGCCGACGCCGCCGAGCGCTACATCGACGCGCTGCGCAAGGACCCCTCGCTGGCCGACGCGCGCCGCCGGCTGCAGGACGCGGGCGACCGCGCCGCCGCCGACTACCTGGAGCGCGCCGGCGCCGCCGACGCCGCG
>DASUNK010000715.1:0-3768 GCA_036277195.1 Longimicrobiaceae bacterium
GCCACGACGGCGGTACGCTCCGCGTGCGCCGCGGCGCGGGTGACGAGAGGGAGGGAAGGACCTGTGGACATGAGGTGCGGTGCGGAACGGAGAACTGACGCCGTTGCTTCCGCTCAAACTAAGAGCCGGACGCGGAGACCGCACCCGGCTCGGATGTCATCGAATCTGCGGAGGCCACCGAACGCTTCTCAGATCCCCACGGACAAACACCCCTCGACCGCCTCGTAGAGATTCGCAAGGAGTTCCTCGAAGGTTTCGCCCTGCGTGACGCAGCCCGGGATCGCAGGGACTTCGGCCCAGAACCCCCTTTCCTCGGCCTCGTGGACGACGACGCGCAGCTTCATCGCTCTCCCCGGATCAGAAGAACACAGGCTCCTGGTAGGCGCCGAAGACCTCCTCCATCGCCGCGCGGATCTCGTAGAGCGTGGCGTACGCCCGCACCGCGTCCAGCATCGGCTCCACCACGTTGGCGCCGGAGCGGGCCGCGTCGCGCAGCGCCGCCAGCGTGCGGTCGACCTCGCCCTGGCCGCGACGCGCGCGCATGGCCGCCATCCGCTCGCGCTGCCGCAGCTCGGCCTCCTCGGTGATCTTCAGCAGCGGGATCTCCAGCGTCTCGCCCTCCACCGTGAACTCGTTCACCCCCACGATCACCCGCTCGCCCCGCTCGATCTCCAGCTGCTGCCGCATGGCGCTGCGGGCGATCTCGCGCTGGAAGTAGCCCAGCTCGATCCCCGGCACCACCCCGCCCAGCGCGTCGACCTCCGCGAAGATGCGCTCGGCCTCGGCCTCGAGCCGGTCGGTGAGCGCCTCCACGTAGTACGAGCCGGCCAGCGGGTCGATGGAGTTGGGCACCCCGGTCTCGTACGCCAGCACCTGCTGCGTGCGCAGCGCGATCTGCACCGCCTTCTCGGTGGGGAGCGCCAGCGTCTCGTCCATGGAGTTGGTGTGCAGGCTCTGCGTGCCCCCCAGCACCGCCGCCAGCGCCTGGTAGGCGACGCGCACGATGTTGTTCTCGGGCTGCTGCGCGGTGAGCGTGACCCCGGCCGTCTGCGCGTGGGTGCGCAGCCGCCAGCTCTCGGGGTTCTTCGCCCCGTACACGTCGCGCAGCCGCTTCGCCCAGATGCGGCGCCCCGCCCGGAACTTGGCGACCTCCTCGAAGAAGTCGTTGTGCACGTCCCAGAAGAAGGAGAGGCGCGGCGCGAAGTCGTCCACGTCCAGCCCGCGCGCCATCCCCCGCTCCACGTACTCGAAGCCGTTGCGCAGCGTGTACGCCAGCTCCTGCGCGGCAGTGGCGCCGGCCTCGCGGATGTGGTAGCCGGAGATGGAGATCGGGTTGTACTTGGGCGCCCGCTGCGAGCACCACTCGAACATGTCGATCACCAGCCGGAGCGCGGGGTCCGGCGGGTACACCCAGGCGTGCTGGGCCTGGTATTCCTTGAGGATGTCGTTCTGCACCGTGCCGCGCAGCCGGTCGAACGGCACGCCCTGCTTCTCGGCGGCGATGAGGTAGAAGCAGAAGAGGATGATGGCCGGGCCGTTGATGGTCATGGAGACGGAGACCTGGTCCAGCGGGATGCCGTGGAAGAGGGTCTCCATGTCGTCGAGCGAGCTGATCGCCACGCCGCACTTCCCCACCTCGCCGAGGGAGCGCGGGTGGTCCGAGTCGTAGCCCATCAGGGTGGGGAAGTCGAACGCCACGGAGAGCCCCGTCTGCCCGCGCTCCAGCAGGAAGTGGTAGCGGGCGTTGGTCTCCTCGCTGGTGCCGAACCCGGCGAACTGGCGCATGGTCCAGAGCCGGGTGCGGTACATGGTGCCGTACGGCCCCCGGGTGAAGGGGAACTCGCCGGGGAAGCCCAGCCGCTCGTTGTGGTAGGCGGCCTCGCCCGCGGAGGGGACGGGGCGGTCCAGCGGGGTGTAGAGCGGCTCCACGGCTACGCCGGAA
This sequence comes from Longimicrobiaceae bacterium, assembly GCA_036277195.1. Classification (GTDB taxonomy): domain Bacteria; phylum Gemmatimonadota; class Gemmatimonadetes; order Longimicrobiales; family Longimicrobiaceae; genus Longimicrobium. Next base: position 1,943 of record DASUNK010000715.1, read on the forward strand.
ACGCTGGTGAAGGCGGCGTCGCGCCGGGGGGTGCGCTCGTACGCGCCCTCCCAGGCGGAGAGGCTGGCCTTCAGCCGCTCGATCTCGCGCTCCTGGTCCGCGAGCTGCCGCAGCAGCTCGGAGTGCGGGGCGCCCTGCTCCACTACGCTCATCGTCCTTTATCCTCTACGCGGGGTGCACCCCCAGCTCCCTCACGATCCGCTCCGCCACGGCGTACGGCGACGCGTCGCCGGCCTCCAGCGCGGGGAGCGCCTCCTCCAGCAGGGCCTCGCCGCGGCCGCTCTTCCAGGCCAGCCGCTGCAACCGGCGCTCCACCACGGCGCGCACCCGCTCGGCCAGCCGGGCACGGCGGCGGCGGGAAAGCTCGCCGGAGCCTTCCAGGTACACCCGGTGCCGGTCCAGCGTTCGCGCCAGCTCGTCGATCCCCTCGCCCGTCTGTCCCACCGTCTTGAGCACGGGGATGGACCAGCCGCCCTCCTCCTCGGCGGCGCGGCGGGCGCCCTCGCGGGCGGCCTTCCCCACGCTGCGCAGGCTGACGCCGTGGTGGCCGGCGGCGGCCGGCGCCTCGCCCAGGCGCAGGTGCAGCATCACCTCCAGCTCCTGCACCAGCCGGTCGGCGCCCGGACGGTCGGCCTTGTTGACCACGAAGACGTCCGCGATCTCCATCAGCCCCGCCTTCATGGCCTGGATGGAGTCGCCGCTCTCGGGGACGAGCACCACCACGCTGGTGTCGGCGGTGGCGGCGATCTCCAGCTCGGACTGCCCCACCCCGACCGTTTCCAGCACCACCCGCTCGAAGCCGTAGGCGTCCAGCAGGTCCGCCACCTCCTTGGTGGTGGTGGCCAGCCCGCCCAGCGCGCCGCGGGTGGCCATGGAGCGGATGAAGACGCCGGGGTCGGTGGCCAGGTTGTTCATGCGGATGCGGTCGCCGAGCAGGGCGCCGCCCGTGAACGGCGAGGTGGGGTCCACCGCCACGATCCCCACCCGCTCGCCCCGCTCGCGGTAGTGCAGGGCCAGCTTCGACGCGAGGGTGGACGTCCCCGCCCCCGGCGGCCCGGTGACGCCGATGCGCTGGGCCCGCCCCATCTCGGGGTGGAGGTCGTGGAGGAGGGCCTCGAAGCCGGCCCGCCCGTTCTCGACGATGGAGATGGCGCGGGCGAGGGCGGCGCGCTGCCCGGCGCGGAAGCGGGCGAGCAGCTCCTGCTCGCGCGAGGTCTCGACTCCTGGCGTCATCCGGCACATTCTGCCCGCCGCGCGGCGGCGGTGTCAAGCGGGCGAGCGCTCGTTCGAAGGAGATGCAATCCGTGCCGTGCGCCGGAGACCGTCAACGCCAGGGCCGGTGAGGGACGCGGCCTTGCCCGCCCGCACGAATCGGCCATCTTTCACTACGCACGTTCCCGCGCGCTCCCGCGTCCCCTGCGGAGGTCCTGCCATGCGACTGACCCGTGCCGCCGCCGTCCTCCTGCTGGCGCTCTCGCTCCCGGCCTGCGACGAGATCTTCGGCGGCGGCGGAGACGACCGCGAACCGGAGACCATCACCGTGGCGGCCGGCACCCCCACCACGGCCACGGTGGGGACCGGCGTCACCGTGACCGTGACGGTGACCGACGGCGACGGCCGTCCCGTCCGCGACGTGCTGGTGACCTTCGCCGTGTCGTCGGGCGGCGGCACGGTGGCGCCGCCCACCGCGCTCACCGACGCGAACGGACAGGCCTCCACCCTCTGGACGCTGGGACCGCTGGCGGGAGCGCAGACGCTCTCCGCCTCGTTCGGCCCGGGGCGGGCGGTGCTCTTCACGGTGAACGCCACGGCGGCCGCGGCCACGG
>DASUNK010000716.1:0-2299 GCA_036277195.1 Longimicrobiaceae bacterium
GCGCGCCACCGTGGCCGAGATGGCCGAGGCGGCCCGCGCGCGCGGCTGGCGCTACTTGGGGATCGCGGACCACTCGCGCACCGCCGGCTACGCGGGCGGGCTCTCGGAGCACGCCGTGCGCCGGCAGTGGGCGGAGATCGACGCCTGGAACGCCGCGCACGGTGGCAAGGGGCGCCGCCGCTTCCGCCTGTTCAAGGGGATCGAGTCCGACATCCTCACCGACGGCTCGCTGGACTACGGCGACGACGTGCTGGCGGGGTTCGACTTCGTCATCGGCTCGGTGCACTCCGCCTTCCGCCTCTCCGAGCGGGAGCAGACGGACCGGCTGGTGCGCGCCGTCAGCCACCCGCGGCTCACCATCCTGGGGCACGCCACCGGGCGGCTCCTCCTCAAGCGCGGCGGCTACGCGGTGGACGTGCGCGCGGTGATCGACGCCGCCGCCGCGCACGGGGTGGCGGTGGAGATCAACGCCGACCCGCACCGGCTGGACGTGGACTGGAAGACGGCCCGCTACGCCGCCGGGCGCGGCGTGCCGGTGCCGATCAACCCCGACGCGCACTCCACCCTCTCGCTCGACTACGTGGAGTGGGGGGTGAACGTCGCCCGCAAGGGATGGCTCACCGCCAAACAGGTGCTGAACTGCTGGACCCTCACCCGGGTGGAGGAACACCTTGCCACGCGAAAGCAGGCGCGCGCGGGCTGAGCGCGCCGCCGCCCTCTATCGCCGGCTGGCGGAGCTGTACCCCGAGAGCCGGTGCTCGCTGGACCACGGGGACGCGCTGCAGCTGCTGGTGGCTACCGTGCTCTCCGCGCAGACTACCGACGCGGCGGTGAACCGCGCCACGCCGGCGCTCTTCGCGCGCTTCCGCGCCGCCGCGGACTACGCCGGCGCCTCGCAGGAGGAGATGGAGGGCTACCTGCGCTCCCTCAACTTCTACCGCAACAAGGCGAAGGCGCTCATCGGCCTGGGCCGCGCGCTGGTGGAGCGGCACGGCGGCCAGGTGCCGGGCGAGCTGGAGGCGCTCACCCGCCTCCCCGGCGTGGGGCGGAAGACGGCCAACGTGGTGCTCGGCGTGGCCTTCGGGATTTCCGAAGGCGTGGTGGTGGACACGCACGTCAAGCGCATCGCCGCGCGGCTGGGGCTCACCCGCGAGGAAGATCCCGAGAAGGTGGAGCTCGACCTGCTGGCCCTCCTCCCGCCGCCAGAGCGCGTGGCGTTCACGCACCGCGTCATCGACCACGGCCGCCTGGTGTGCAGAGCGCGCCGCGCCTGCTGCGAGCGCTGCGGCCTGGCCCCCCTCTGCCCCAGCGCGCCCGCTCCCTACCGCGCCGCCTAGCCCCGCTCCCTTCCTGCCACCGGTGCCCTTCCTCGCCTGCGGATGCATCCGACGGCGAGCCGATCCGCGTACCCTGTACGCACGTCCGCCCCCGCGGCGTTCTCGACGCTTTTGCGGACAGGAATGTTACGCTACCTTTGGCGCACGGATCGCGCTCCGCGCCCCCTCTCATCCGGAGAAGCAGCCATGGAACCCGTGAGACTCAACCCCGAGGACATCGAGGTCTCTTCGTTCGACGTGGAAGCCGTCGAGCCCGGCATGATGGCCGCGCCCGGTGGCGGCTTCTGCTGCACCGGCTGCGTGAGCGGCTGCGGCATCAACCCCACCGCCGGCGGGTGCGCGAGTGGCGGCGGAAGCGGGGATATGTTCTGTCCGATGGAGATGGGCGGCTTCTAACGGTCCAGGGGCGCGGCGGCCGATCCCCCCTCTCGGCGGAGCGCGATCCCGCCGGCCACTGCGTCCCCTGCACTATTTGTTTACGGTCATCGACACCCCCTCATCCGGAGAAGCAGCCATGGAACCCGTGAGACTCAACCCCGAGGACATCGAAGTCTCTTCGTTCGACGTGGAAGCGGCAGGCCCGATGGCGGCCCGGCTCCCGGATCCCTTCTGCTGCACCGGCTGCGTGAGCGGCTGCGGCATCAACCCCACGGCCGGCTACTGCGAGAGCGGCGGCGGAAGCGGGGACATCTTCTGTTCGGTCGAGATGGGCGGAGTGGCGCTGTAGCGGCTCAGGGGCGCGGCGGCCGGGCTCCCTCTCGGCGAAGCGCGATCCCGCCGGCCGCCTCGCCCCCTGATCATCCGCGCAGGCCGGGGAGGAGGACTTCCTTCCCGGCCTTCGTGCGTCCTCCCGACGTAGCAGTTCCAGGTAATTCCAGCCATGAGTTGTACAAAGTCGGGGAGCCTGGTACTTTCCGGCTACGGACCCGCGCCTCTCCGATCCGATCAACCAAGTGAGGGCC
>DASUNK010000717.1:0-4963 GCA_036277195.1 Longimicrobiaceae bacterium
GGCTCGCGGCGGCGCGGCGGGTCGCGCGGGGCCACGGCGCCGTTGTCGCCGGTGGCCGGGGGCGGGTCGCGCGGCCGTGGCGGAGGCGGCGGGAGCGGCAGCGGTGCGGTGTCGGGGGCGGGGAGGCCGTCCACGGTGGTCCCCGTCTGGCCGCGGCGGCGCATCTCCTCCAGCTCGGGCCAGTCGATCCCCCGCTGCTGCAGGTCGCTGAGCCCCACCGTGTCCGGGTCGTAGTCCTCGGTCCCCCCCCACTCGTAGTCGTAGTAGAGCGTGTCCATCGCCAGCGAGGGGTACTGCATGTCCGGGTAGCAGTACGCCCGCGGCGGGCGGACGTTGACGAAGTACTCGGTGTAGGTGGGCCCCTGCGAGGGGCAGGCCGGGTCCACCGCCAGTCCGGTGGCGCGGTCGATCTCCTCCGTCACCACGTTGCGCGGCTGCACCCAGTCGCCGGGGGCCTCGCGGCGGGCGGCGTAGATGCGGCGCATGATGCGCGCCCACACCGGGGCCGCCAGCGTGCCCCCCGAGGCGCCCCGCACGATGGTCCTGGGCTGGTCGAGCCCGTACCACACCCCCGCCACCAGCTCGGGGGTGTAGCCCACGAACCAGACGTCGGCGGCGGAGTTGGTGGTCCCCGTCTTCCCCGCGGCGGGGCCCTGGAAGCCGGCGGCGCGCACGGCGGTGCCGGTGCCCCGGTCCACCACGTCGCGCAGCAGGGTGGTGAGCACGAAGGCCACCCCGGGGTCCAGCACCCGCTCGCCGAACGACGCGTCCTCCTCCCACACCACCTCGCCGTGGCGGTCCTCGATGCGGCGGATGAAGTGGGGCGCCACCCGCACCCCGCCGTTGCCGAAGGCGGCGTACGCCGCCACCAGCTCGATCGGCCGCACGTCGGCCGCTCCCAGCGCGGTGGCGGGGACGTTCGGGATGGCGCTGCCGATCCCCAGGGCGCGCGCCGTCTGGATGACGTTGCGCAGCCCGATCTCCTCGGCCAGGCGCACCGTGACCGTGTTCTTGGAGCGGGTGAGCGCCTCGCGCAGCGTCATCACCCCGTCGTAGGTGCCGGTGTAGTTGCGCGGCTCCCACACCTGCCCCCCGTCGAGCACCATGCGGATCGGCGCGTCCTCCACCCGGTGGGTGGGCGCGTAGCCGTGCTCCAGCGCGGCGCCGTAGACGAAGGGCTTGAAGGCGGAGCCCGCCTGGCGCAGCGCCTGCCAGGCCCGGTCGAACTTGGAGTCCTCGAAGTCGCGCCCGCCCACCAGCGCCCGCACCGCCCCCGTCTGCGCATCCATGACCACGGCCATGGCCTGCAGGTAGCGGGTGTCGCCCTCCTCCGAGTCGTCCTTGGCCTCGGGATAGGTGGGGTGGCGGAAGGCGCCGAAGCCGCCGGCCTCGATGGCGTCCGCCTGGCGGGCGAGCTCCACCTCCGCCGCCTCCTGCGCCACCGGGTCGTAGGTGGTGAAGACCCGCATCCCCGCGGTGTAGTAGCGGTCGCCCACCCGCTCCTCCAGCTCGCGCCGCACCCGCTCCACGAACCAGGCGCCCCGCCGGTTCCCCGGCACCGCGCGCTTCGCCAGCCGGAGCGGGGTGGCGATGGCCTCCCGGGCCTCTGCCGGCGTGACGTAGCCGGCCTTCGCCATCTCGGCGAGCACCAGGTTGCGCCGCCGCAGCGCGGCCCGCCGGTCCTCGCGCGGGTTGAGGGTGGAGGGGCTCTTGGGGAGGCCGCCGAGCAGGGCGGCCTCGGCCAGCGTCAGCCGGGCGGCGGGCTTGCCGAAGTACGCCCGGGCGGCGGCCTCCACCCCGTAGGCGCCCTCGCCCAGGTAGATGTGGTTGAGGTAGAGCTCGAGGATCTTGTCCTTCTCGAAGGCCCGCTCGATCTGCCGCGCCACCCGGATCTCCATCACCTTGCGGCGCAGCGAGCGCTCGCGGTAGGGCAGCCGCTCCGGGAAGAGGTTGCGCGCCAGCTGCATGGTGATGGTGCTCCCCCCCTCGGCCACGCCCCGCGCCCGCAGGTTGCTCCAGAGGGCGCCGCCCACGCGCGCCCAGTCCACCCCGCTGTGGTCGTAGAAGCGCCGGTCCTCCACCGCCAGGAAGGCGCGGGGGAGGTGCTCGGGAAGGGAGTCGAGGGAGACGATGCGCCGGTTGACGGTGGCGAGGGTGCCGAAGGGGCGGCCCTCCACGTCGAGCAGCTCCGAGCCCTCCGCCTGGTACTCCTCCAGCTCCGAGACGGGGGCGCACCCCCCGAAGCCGCAGGGGGCGAACCAGAGCCAGGAGAACCCGGCGACGGCGAGGACCAGGAGGACGACGGCTGCTAGCTTGAGCGTGCGCTTCATTCGGTCGTCGGTTCTCCGGCCCCCGCCGGCGCCGTCAGTTCCTGCGCTCCGGCTGCGGCGGGGGCCTCACGTAGTCTTCCGGCCTGGGGACCCGGGGCTGCCCCGGGAAGACGGGGCGGCCCGGAAGCTCGGGGGTTGGGTCCACGAACCGCTCCGGCAGGGGCTCGGGCTCGATGCAGGTGGCTTCGGGCGCGTGCTTGCGCGCGAAGTAGTCGGTGGTGCCGCCCCCGTACGGGCAGTCGCTGGCGATCACGCGCCCCCCGCTGACCTGCAGCGCCACCACCTGGGAGGGCCGCCGCCACGGCCGCGGCGGCTCCTTCCCCCGGTACGCGGTACGCATAACCCGCGCCCACACCGGCACCGCCAGGGTGCCGCCGGTGGCGCCGCCCATGATGGTGCGCGGGTGGTCGAGCCCCAGCCAGACGCCCGCCAGCAGGTCCGGCGTGTAGCCCACGAACCAGACGTCGGTGGCGTCGTTGGTGGTCCCTGTCTTCCCCGCGGCGGGGATGTCGTAGCTCAGGTTCCCCACCGCCGGGTTGCGCGCGGGGTAGCCGGTGCCGCGGTCCACCACCTCGCGCAGCATGTCGGTGAGGATCCAGGACACCCCGGGGTCGATGGTCTGCCGCGGGGGCTCGGTGGCCTGCCAGAGGAGGCGCCCCTGGTGGTCCTCCACCCGGACGACGAAGCGGGGCTTCACCCGGTAGCCGCCGTTGGCGAAGGCCGCGTACGCCCCCACCAGCTCCAGCGGGTAGACGGCGGCCGCGCCGATGTAGACCGAGGGGTAGCCGGGGATCGGGGTGGTGAGGCCGGCGCGCTGGGCCACGCTCCGCACCGCCTCGATCCCCGTCTCGCGCCCCAGGCGGATGGCCACCATGTTGCGCGAGTTGCGCAGCCCGGCGCGCAGCGTCATGGGACCGCCGTACTTGCCGTCGTAGTTCTTGGGCGCCCACACCGTGCCGTCGGAGTAGTGGGTCACGATCGGCGCGTCGGAGACGGTGTAGTGGGGCGAGCGCCCCCGCTCCAGCGCGGCGGCGTAGACGAAGGGCTTGAACGCCGACCCCGGCTGGCGGAGCGCCTGGGTGGCGCGGTTGAACTGCGACTGGCGGAAGTCGCGCCCGCCGACCAGCGCCTTCACCACCCCCGTCCCCGGGTCCATCACCACCACCACGCCCTGCAGGTAGGGGGTGGTGGGCACCGCCTCGCCCGGCTTCAGCCGCTCGGTGAACCGCTGGTAGCTCACGTGCGGGAAGTAGCCGTAGGTCCCGCGCTCGATCTCGCGCAGGTGCCCTTCCAGCGACGCCTCGGCCGTGTCCTGCAGCACCGGGTCCAGCGCGGTGTGGATGCGCAGCCCGCCGGTGTAGAGCAGCTCGCCGAAGCGCGGCTCCAGCTCGCGCCGCACCGCCTCCACGAAGTAGGGCGCACGGATGGCCCCCTTGGGCGGCGGAAGCACCAGCGGCTCGGCCTGCATGCGCGCGGCCTGCTCGCGGGTGATGACGCGCGCCTGGGCCATGGCCGCGATCACCACGTCGCGCCGGCGCCGGGCCCGCTCCGGGTGCTCGCGGGGGTTGTACGCCGAGGGGGCCTGGGGGAGGCCGGCCAGGGTGGCCGCCTCCAGCAGGGAGAGCTGCGCGGCGGGCTTGTTGTAGTAGGTGCGCGCGGCGGCCTCGATGCCGTACGCCCCGGCGCCCAGGTAGATGTGGTTGAGGTAGAGCTCCAGGATGCGCTCCTTGGAGAAGCGCCGCTCCATCTGCAGCGCCAGCTTCACCTCGGCCAGCTTGCGGCGGATGCTCTTCTCGTTCCCCGGGAGCTGCTGGGGGAAGAGGTTGCGCGCCAGCTGCATGGTGATGGTGCTCCCGCCCGAGGCCCCGAAGCCGCCCACGATGTTGTCGCGGATGGCCCCGATCACCCGCTGCGGGTCCACCCCCTCGTGGGCGAAGAAGCGCTGGTCCTCGATGGCCACGAAGGCCATGGCCACGTAGCGCGGGAGCGAGCGCAGGGGGACGACGGTGCGGCGCTCGCGGTAGAAGGCGCCGAGCACGCCGCCCTGGGCGTCGAGCACCTGGCTGGCCTGGCGCGGGGCGAAGTCGGCGATGTTCTCGGTGGTGGGGCAGGTGCCGGAGCAGGCGCGGGTCCAGGCGGCGAGCACGCTCCCGGTGGAGCAGGAGGCGAGCCCCAGGACGGTGAGGCCGATGAGCACCTTGCGCTCGTGGCCGTCGCCCCAGGCCTGCTTGAGGCGGAGCCAGCCGGTGCGGGCCCGGCCGCGCCAGGCCTCGGTGTCGATCCTCTTCCAGTCAGCGGCCACGGTCCTCCTCCGCGATGAGTGGGGTCGGGAGAATATACACCCCGCTCGCCCTCGCGGCGAAACCGGCTAGATTCCGCGCGCGTTGCCCGCGCGGACGACTTCTGACCCGGGAGACGACGTGGAGCGCTACGACCTGGCGGTGATCGGGGGAGGGACGGCGGGGCTGGTGTCCGCCGCCGTCTCGGCGGGGATCGGGGCGCGCACCGCGCTCATCGAGCGGCACCGGCTGGGCGGCGAGTGCCTGTGGACCGGGTGCGTCCCCTCCAAGGCCATCATCCGCTCCGCCGCGGTGCTCCACGCCTTCCGCCGCGCCGGCGAGTTCGGCCTGGTG
>DASUNK010000718.1:0-3181 GCA_036277195.1 Longimicrobiaceae bacterium
GGCTGTCCGCCTGCGCCGCCGTGTCGGGGACGGAGCGGAAGGCCACGTTGGCGGCCACGAAGCGGGCGCGCGAGATCGAGCGCCCGCCGGCGGCGGGGGCGTCGCGGCCGCAGGCGGCCAGCAGCGCGCAGAGCAGGAATCCGGTGAGGAAGCGCATGGCTGGAGCGTAACCGCGGGCCGGAAGGCGTGTCAAGGCATCGCGTTGCGCCCCCCGGCGGCGCGCCGTAGCTTCAGCCGTTCCCGTTCATCCACCCCGAACACGCACGGGCAATGCTTTCTCGCACGCTGGGCACCCGCGCGCTCCTGGCCGCGCTGCTCGCCACCCTCCCCGCCGCGCCGCTCGCCGCGCAGGAGCCGCCGTCGCCCGCCCAGGTGCTGGGCTACGACCTGGGCGAACGCTTCACCCCCTACGCCGGCGTGCAGGAGTACGCCCGGGCGCTGGACGCGGCCTCGGACCGCGTGGAGTACCGCCCGTACGGCACCACCAACGAGGGGCGCGAGCTCTTCCAGCTGGTCATCGCCCGCCCGGAGAACCTGCGCCGGCTCGACCAGATCCTGGCCGCCAACGCGGAGCTCACCCGCCCCGAGACCTCCGCCGAGCGCGCCCGGCAGATCGCGTCGAGCAACCCGGCCGTGGTCTACTTCAGCTACGGGGTGCACGGCAACGAGAGCTCCAGCAGCGAGGCGGCCATGTGGACCGCCTGGGACCTGGCGCGCGAGGCCCCCGAGGTGCGCGGGGTGCTCGACCGGCTGGTGGTGGTCATCGACCCGGTGACCAACCCCGACGGGCGCGACCGCTACGTGCAGTGGTACCGCTCCGTGCGCGGCGCCACCCCCGACGCGGACCCGCAGGCGCGCGAGCACCGCGAGCCGTGGCCGGGCGGGCGCTTCAACCACTACCTCTTCGACCTCAACCGCGACTGGAGCTGGGGCACGCAGGTGGAGACGCGGACGCGCCTGGTCACCTGGTTCCGCTGGAACCCGCAGGTGCACGTGGACTTCCACGAGATGGGGTACAACTCCAGCTACTTCTTCTTCCCCGCCGCCGAGCCGATCAACCCGATCTACCCCCGCCACATCCTGGAGTGGGGGAAGCGCTTCGGGCAGGGGAACGCCCGCGCCTTCGACGCCCAGGGCTGGAGCTACTACACCGCCGAGGCGTTCGACCTCTTCTATCCCGGCTACGGCGACTCGTGGCCCAGCCTCACCGGCGCCGTGGGGATGACCTACGAGCAGGCCGGCCACGGCGCGGCGGGGCAGGCGGTGGAGCAGGAGTCGGGCGACACGCTCACCCTGCGCGAGCGGGCGCTGCACCACCGCACCAGCGGCAACGCCACCCTGCGCACCGCGGCGGAGGGGAAGGAGCAGCTGCTGCTGGACTATGCCGAGGGGCAGCGCAGCGTGGGGACGGGCGAGCCGGACTACCTGCTGGTCCCCGGCTCCGACCCCACGCGGGTGGAGACGCTGGTGGCGCACCTCCTCGGCCAGGGGATCCAGGTGGAGCGGGCCACGGCCGGGTTCGCGGCGGCCCGCGCCACGCCCCACGCCGGCTTCGAGGCGCGCACGCAGTTCCCGGCCGGCACCTACCGGGTGCGGGCGCGGCAGCCGCTGGGGCGGCTGGCCACCACCCTGCTGCAGCCCGAGACGGAGCTGAAGGCCGAGTACTCGTACGACGTGAGCGCCTGGTCGCTCCCGTACGCGTACGGGGTGGCCGCCTACCGGGTGGCGCAGGGGAGCAGCGGGGGGAGCTGGGCGCCGGCGGCGCTCCCGGGCGCGCCCGCGAACGTCACCCCCCCGGCGGCGGGGTACGGCTACCTCCTGGCCCCCGGCGAGGCGGCCTCGCCGGGGATGGTGCGCTTCCTCCAGGGGGGCGGGCGCGTGCGGGTGCTGGCGAAGCCCTCCACCTTCGGCGGGCGGCGCTGGCCGGCGGGGAGCTGGTTCATCCCCGCGCGCGGCAACGACTCGCTGCAGGTGCGCCTGGCCCGCGTGGGGCTCGGCGGGCTGGTGCGACCGGTGTCCAGCGGGCTGGCCGAGAGCGGCATCGACCTGGGGAGCGACAACGTGCCCCTGGTGAAGCTGCCGAGCGTGGCGCTGCTGGCGGGCGAGGGGGTGGCCGCCACCTCGTTCGGGGCGCACTGGTTCTTCCTGGAGCAGGAATTGGGGCTCCCGCTGGACGTGATCCAGACCGCGGACCTCGGCTTCCTGGACCTCTCGGAGTACGACGTGATCCTCGTCCCCGACGCCTCGGGGCGGGCGCTGCGCGGCGCCGAGGAACGGCTGAAGGGGTGGGTGCAGAACGGCGGGCGGCTGGTGGCCGTGGGGGGTGGGGCCGCGGCGGCGGCGGGGATCGCCGAGATCAAGGCGCGCGAGGGGGGCGTGCAGGACAGCGCGGCGAACGCCCGCGCGCGCTGGCTGGCGGGGCGCGAGGAGCGGCAGCGGCGCGAGTGGCGGGCCGAGATCCCGGGCACCATCCTCCCGCTGCGGCTGGACCCGGCGCACCCGCTGGCCTTCGGGGCGGGGCTGGACGGGAAGCCGGGCGAGACCTTCGCGCTGCACCTGGGGAGCGCGGTCTTCGAGCCCGCCGAAGGGATGGAGACGGTGGCCTACTTCCCCGAGAACCTGTCGCGGCTCTCCGGCGTGATCTCGCCCGAGAACCTGCGGCGGCTGGGGCAGGGCGCCTGGCTGGTGACCAAGCGGGTGGGCGCCGGGAGCGTGGTGCTCTTCGCCGACGACCCGCTCTTCCGCCTCTTCTGGCGCTCCACGCACCCGCTGTACGTGAACGCGATCCTGCTCGGCCCCTGAGCCAGGGGCGCTGATGGCGGATTATGGACGGGGCGCCCGCGCCAGCGGGCGCCCCGTCGCGCGTGCGTCAGCTTTGCGGCAAGACCCTTGCGTTATTCCTTGATCGCATTAGATTGTGCGGTGCGAGCACGTCCACATCAGGAGGTGGAGCCATGGTCGTCAGGGTGATGCGCACGATCAAGAAGTCCCCGGAAACCGGACGGCTGAACCGCGCCGAGGTGCGCGAGTTCATCCTCAGCCTGCGCGAGCGCCGCGAGGCCGCTGCGTCCAGCCAGCCGCGCCCGGCGGGAGCGATGGTCGTCCGGGAGCGGCCCCTGAAGCCGTATGGCGGCGCCGGGCACGCGGCCGACAACGGCGAGTAGACGGCCGGCCAGTACCC
>DASUNK010000719.1:0-5080 GCA_036277195.1 Longimicrobiaceae bacterium
CATGACCACCGCCACCCAGCGCGCCGGCCTGGCCGCCGCGCGGGGCGGCGTGCGGCAGCGGCTGCGCGACTACGTGACGCTCACCAAGCCGCGCATCATCTCGCTCCTGCTGGTGACCACCGCCGCGCCGATGGTCATCGCCCTGCGCGGCTGGCCGGAGCTGGGCACCCTCCTCTGGACCCTGCTCGGCGGCTACCTGATGGCGGGCGGCGCCAACGCCATCAACATGTACATGGACCGCGACATCGACGCGCGCATGCCGCGGACGGCGCTGCGGCCGATCCCCGCGGGGCGCATGTCGCCGGGGCACGTGCTGGCGTTCGGGGTGGTGCTGGGGGCGGCGGCGTTCGGCGTGTTCGCGCTGCGGGTGAACCTGCTGAGCGCCGCGCTGGCGCTGGCGGGGCTCCTCTACTACGTCTTCGTCTACACCCGCTGGCTCAAGCGCACCTCGCCGCAGAACATCGTCATCGGCGGGGCGGCGGGCGCCTTCCCGCCGCTGGTGGGGTGGGCCGCCGCCACCGGCGAGGTGTCGCTCACCGCGGCGTACCTCTTCCTCATCGTCGTCTTCTGGACCCCGCCGCACTTCTGGGCGCTGGCGCTGGTGAAGAAGAAGGACTACGGGCGGGTGGGCGTGCCGATGGCCCCCAACGTGTGGGGCGAGCGCGCCACCATGCGGCAGATGCTGGTGTACACCCTCCTCCTCCTCCCGGTGACGCTGGCGCCGGTGACCTACGGCGGGCTGGGGCCGGTCTACGGCGTGGCGGCCGCGGCGCTCGGCGCCTGGTTCCTGGCGGGGGTGGTGCGGGTGCTGCGCGCGGCCGACTTCACCCGGCCGGCGTGGGCGCTCTACAAGCGGTCGCTCCTCTACCTGGCCCTCCTCTTCGCGGCGATGGCGGTGGACGGGATGGTCTCCGTCCCCTCCGCCGGCGCGGAGCACCTCCGCCTGCGCGGGCCGGACGTGGCGGCCGGCGCCGCCGTGCGCTGACCCCGTGCCCGCCACCGAGTCCGAGTCCCGCAGCGAGGCCCGCTGGCAGGACGCGTACGAGGAGCACCGCGTGGCCGTGGCCGCCTACGTCGACACCGCCGAGCGGCTGAGCGACGACGCGTGGAACCAGCCCTGGGCGCCGGGGAAGTGGACCCCGGCCGAGGTGACGGAGCACCTCTGCCGCGTCTACGAGGTCATCCTGGCGGAGCTGGCCACGGGGCAGGGGATGCAGCGCCGCCTCGGGCGCTGGCGCGAGCGGCTCACCCGCTGGATCGTGCTCCCGCACATCCTGTCGCACGGCACCTTCCCCCTCCGCGTCCCCGCGCCGCGCGAGGTGCGCCCCACCGAGGTGCGCGGCGGCCGGGCCGAGCTGCTGCGCCAGTTCCGCGCGCTGTCCGAGCGGCTGGAGGGGGAGCTGGACCGCGCCCGCCTCACCCGCTCGTTCGTGCTCACCCACGCCTTCTTCGGCCCCATGCCGCCGCTCAAGATGGTGCGGCTGGGCGCCATCCACGTGGAGCACCACCGCCGCCAGATCGCCCCCAAGCGCTGAAGCTCACCCCTTGCGGCGGCGGAGCGGGGGCGGCGCCGGGGCCGCCGGCTCCACCCGCGGGAAGGGGCGCGGCCGGGCGATGAACTCCACCGTCAGCTCCCGCCAGTGGTCCGGCATCCCCGGGATCGGCGCCTCGTCCACCGGCCGGCCCGTCTCCAGCGTCACGTGCGGCACGCGCGGCAGCAGGCGCAGCACCGCCAGCTCCATCCCCCGCGCGGCGTCCTCGTCGGGCCAGTAGACGTGGCCGGGGTCGGCGGAGTCCGCCCCGTAGCTCATCAGCCCCAGCGAGTCGGCCAGGGCGTGGAAGCGGGGGAGATGGGCGGGAGCGACGTCGAAGTCCGCCGCGCGGGCGGCGGGGCGCCCCAGCCGGTCCACGCGGTTGTGCCAGGAGGTGAGGGTGGTGGTGGCGATCGGCCCCGGCCGCGACCGCCCCTGCTGGAAGATGAAGGCCTGCCGCTCGGCCGGGCGATAGGTCTCGCGGCGCGCGGCGCGCACCCCGCGCTGCCGCAGCAGCCGCTCGAAGCGCAGCAGCCGCGAGGCGAACACCGGGTCGAGCAGCTCGGTGCCCCGGCGCACCGTGCGCACCCCGGGGCCGAACGCGGTGCGCAGCACCCGCCACTCCCACTCCTCGTGCGTCTCGCCCGGGCGCGGGCGCGGCATCCCCGGCACCCCCACCACGTGCGTCCCCGGCTGCGGCGTCAGCGGCCGGTACACCGGCACGTCCAGGTAGGTGAGGAGCCCGAAGCGCCCGGGGCCGCGCACGCCGTAGCGGCAGCGCAGCTCGGCGGGGGTGGGGTTGCGCCCCAGCGCGGCGATGTCGCGGATGGTGCAGCCGTCCGGGCGGGGCGGGGGAGGGGCGGTCTGCGCGGCGAGGGAAGGCGCGCAGAGGAGGAGCAGGAGGAGCGGGAGCACGGCGTCAGAGCAGTCCGCGCACGAATCCCCCGTCCACCTGGATGGTGGCGCCGGTGAGGTAGCTGGCGCGCTCCGAGGCCAGGAACGCCACCAGCGCGGCCAGCTCCTCCGGCTCGCCCATGCGCCCCAGCGGGATCTGCCCGGCGATCTCGGCCAGGATCTCGTCCGTGTCGCGGTCCTCGTTGCGGGCGCGCTCGGTGGCCAGGTCCTCCACCCGCCCGGTGCGGATGAAGCCCGGTGCCACCACGTTGCAGAGGATGCCCTGCGGCGCCAGCTCGGCGGCCATCGTCTTCACCCACCCCACCACGCCCGCCCGCGCCGTGTTGGAGAGGATGAGCCCGGTCAGCGGCTGCTTCACCGACACGGAGGTGAGGGCGATGAAGCGGCCCCAGCGCCGCGCCTGCATGTGCGGCGTCACCTCCTGCGCCAGCCGCACGGTGCTCAGCAGGTTCAGCTCCAGCGCGCGCTCCACCTGCGCGATCTCGGTGGTCTCGAAGCGCGTCCCCGGGGGCCCGCCCGCGTTGGCGACGGCGATGTCCACGCCTCCCCAGCGGGCCACCGTCTCCTGCACCAGCGCGGTGATGTCGTCCGGCCGCGTCATGTCGGTGCGGATCGGGAGCACCGGGCACCCCGTCTCGCGCCGGATCTCCTCCGCCGTGGCGCGCAGCCGCGTCTCGTTGCGGGCGGCGATCACCACGCGGGCGCGCTCGCGCGAGAGCTCGCGCGCGATGGCCCGCCCCAGCCCCATGCTCGCGCCCGTCACGATGGCGACGCGGTCCTTCAGTCCCAGGTCCATGGATGCAACCTAACACCCGGGCGGGGCGGCGCGAAACGGCCCCGGGAGCCTGGCTCCCGGGGCCGTTCCTGCTGGCGTCCGCGCCGGACTTACTCGACCGGGCAGGTGACGGTGTCCTCGCAAATGTTGGTGAAGCACGGCTCCAGGCAGGTGTCGTCGAAGGTGATCGGGCAGTTGCAGGTGAGGCCGGCGTTACAGGTGTTGCCGCAGGTGAGCTGGTTGCCGCAGGTCTGGTGGTTGCCGCGGGTGTGGTTGTGGGCGTGGACGGTGCCCGCGTCCGCGCGGCGCTCCGTGCCCGCCACGAACGAGTCCACCGCGAGCGCGTCGAGGTCCAGCGTCAGCTTGCGCATGGGAGTTCTCCGGGAAGAGGGGCGAGGGGTCGGGATCACTAACGATGCGGCCGTGCCGCCCGTCCCGCCAACACCGGCGGGACGGACGGCACGTTCCGGGGACGAACCCCCCTCCGGCGTGATCAAAGGCGCGGACGGTCAGCAGCCCGGGGTGGGAACGCAGTCGCAGTACGGCCCGCCCGCACACGAGGTGGCGCACGACTCGCAGCCGCCCGAGGGGATGCAGTCGCAGAAGGGGCCGCCGGCGCACGACGTGTCGCAGGTGGCGCAGGGGTCGCAGCTGACGTGGCAGGTGTCGTACTCCTTGGTGCAGCCGCAGGTGTCGTACTGCTGGGTGCAGTCGTGGGTGGGGCAGTCGTCGTGGGCGCGCACGGTTCCGCGGGCGCGGCCGCGCCGCGGGAGCGGGTCGAACGACTCCACGGACAGCGCCTCCAGCTCCAGCTTCAGCTTGCTCATCTCTCCCTCCTCGCCGTGTGGTGGGGGCAGGGCGAAGGGTTACCAGGGTGCCGCCGCGGCACTGGATGATTGCAGCGGCGGCCCCAAACGATTGCCTGGCCGGACGAAGTGCGCCCCCGTCGCGGCGAGCATCTCGGTGTGCCAGGCATTCTAATCCAGACGATTTTGTCTGGCAACCCTTCCGCCTCGCCCCTCAGGTGGTGCAGCGGTGGTCGTGCGTGTAGTTGCACGAGTAGCTGGTCTCGGGACTGTCCGCGCACTGATAGCGGTGCGTCGGGCAGGGGCACGACACGAACCAGGTGCAGTCGTCCGCGTTGGCGTGCACGGTGCCTTCGCCGCGGCCGGTCTGAGTACCGGTCGCGAACGACTCCACCGCCAGCGCTTCCGCGTCCAGGCTCAGCTTCTTCTTCATGAGACCCTCCTCCATGGACTCAGCACCACCGGGTGCAGCGCGCGTCCTCGGTGTTGCAGGTGGCGTCGAAGGTGAAGTTGCAGGAGTGGATGGTGTGCGGGCCCGTGCCGCAGTGGTAGTACGCCGTCTTGCAGAGACAGGAGTTGAAGTAGGTGCAGGCGGGCTGGTACTCCGGCGGCGTGGGGTCGATGCTCTCCTGCGCCAGCACGGTCCCCGGCTCGCTCCCCTCGCGGCTGGTCTCGAACGAGTCCACCGCCAGGGTTTCCAGGTTCAGCCTCAGCTTCTTCATGCGGCACCTCGCCTCGGATGATGGGGACGGAACGGGCCGGCGAGCGCCGGATGCGCCCACCGGAGCGGCAGCTTCGTTTGCCGCCATATTACGAGATAGCCCGGGATGGCGCAAGGAGCGCGGCCCCAACGAAGGGCCGGGTGCGGCTGTACCCCTCTTCGCCCCCACCCCTTGCCAAACCCCGCCCCTGCCCTAAATTGACCGGTGCACGCCCGGGAACGCGTGCCGTGGATGGATTTGCGACCGCTTGCGACCACGTTAAAAAAACGCTAAAGAGTCGGGATGGCCCCGGGACGTTCACCCGGAGCATGCTCGCCCCGCACTCCACGA
>DASUNK010000720.1:0-5407 GCA_036277195.1 Longimicrobiaceae bacterium
CGCGCTGAACGTTGTTCCCCGTCCGTGCCCCCGGTCCCCTCTCGCAGACTCCCGTGCGCTTCCTCCTCCTGCTCTGCCTCGCGGCCGCGCTGGGCACCCCTCCGGCCGCCGCCGCGGCCCAGGCCGCACCCGACACCTCGCTCGCCCGCCCCGGCACCCGCATGCGCGTGACCGCCCCCTCCGGCGTGCGGCGCCAGGGGCGCTTCTGGTTCCTGCGCGGCGACACGGTGTGGCTGCTCACCGGGCTGAAGAACGACTCGCTGGCGGTGGCGCTGGCGGGCGGGGAGCGAATCGAGGTGACCCCCGGACGCAAGCGCGAGCAGTGGAGCGCGGGGTGCGCCCTGCTGGGCGGCGTGCTCGCCCTGCTGGCCACGCAGCTCGCCGCCGAAGACGTCAGCGGGAACCAGCAGGCGGGCGAGACCGGGCAGGCCGTGGTGGCCACCGCGGGCGGGTTCATCACCGGCGGGCTCCTCGGGTGGTTCATCGCCCCCGAGCGCTGGCGCACCGTGACCCGGCGGCCGGCCCCGCCCCCACCGCCGCCGGCCAGCCCCTAGCGCGGCTCGTCCGGCGGGGTCCGCTTGCGCGGCTTGGGGCGCTCGCGCGGCCGCCCCGCCTCGCCGCCGCCGAAGAGGTCGCCGATGCCGCGCATCGTCCGCCCCAGCCACCCGCCCTCCGCGTCCGCGTGCAGCGGGCAGCTCTCCAGCGGCTCCGTCCCCGCCAGGAACCACTCGTCCACCACGTCCTCCGGGGGGCAGGCCGGCGTGGCCAGCTTCCCCGTCACCCGGTCGATGCGGACCGTCGCCAGGTCGCCCGGCGCCGCCCAGGGCGCCGGCGGGGCGTGCGCGCGGTAGTACCCCGCCATCACCCGCCCCCACACCGGCGCCGCCAGCAGGCTCCCCGAGGCGTCGCCCCCCAGCACGGCGCGCGGCTGGTCGAACCCGAACCACACGCCCGCCGCCACGTCCGGGGTGGCGCCGACGAACCAGACGTCGGAGGCGGAGTTGGTGGTCCCCGTCTTCCCCGCGGCGGGGACGGCGTAGGGGAGACCGGCGGTGCGCGCGGCGCTCCCGGTGCCGCGGTCCACCACGTCGCGCATCAGCGAGGTGGTGAGGAAGGCCACCCCCGGCGAGAGCGCGTAGCGGCGGCTGGCCCGTCCCTCCCACACCGTTCGCCCCTGCGCGTCCTCCACCCGGCGGATGAGCCGCGGCCGCACCAGCGAGCCGCCGTTGGCGAAGGCCGCGTACGCCGCCACCAGCTCCAGCGGCACCACCTCGGCGGCGCCCAGGAAGATGGAGGGGTAGGGGCGGAGCGGGGTGGAGAGCCCCAGGTCCTTCGCCGTCTCCACCACGCGCGCGGCGCCCACGCGCTCGCCCAGCACCACCGTGGCGCGGTTGGAGGAGAGGCGCAGGGCATCGCGCAGGTCCACGTTCGCCGTGTCGGCCACGTGGTCGCGCGGGCGGTAGCTCCCCAGCGAGTCGGTGGCGCCCGGGCCCAGCAGCGGGGTCGAGATCGGCACCCCCTGCTCCAGCGCGGTGGCGTAGACGATCGGCTTGAAGGCGGAGCCGGCCTGGCGCCGCGCCTGGGTGACGCGGTCGAACTGGCTGAGGGCGAAGTCGCGCCCCCCCACCAGCGCCAGCACCTCGCCGGTGCGCACGTCGAGCGCCACGAACAGCCCCTGCAGGCAGTTCGGCGCCTCGGCGGGGCGCGCGCCGGCGCAGGAGGGCCCGCGGAAGCGCCCGAAGCGCCCCGCCTCCACCGCGCGGATCTGCCGCACCAGCTCGCGCTCGGCCGAGGCCTGCAGCGCGGTGTCGAGGGTGGTGTACACGCGCAGCCCCGCCCGGTCCGCGTCGGCGCCGAAGCGCTCGCGCAGCTCGCGGCGCACCGCCGCCACGAAATAGGGGGCGCGCCCCCGCGCCTCGGCGGGCGGGGCCAGGCGGAGCGGCTCGCCGCGGGCGGTGGCGGCCTCGGTGTCCGAGATGACCCCCGCGCGGGCCATGAGCCCCAGCACCAGGTTGCGCCGCTCCACCGCCGCCGCGGGGTTGCGGCGCGGGTCGTAGTACGAAGGGGCGCGGGGGAGCGCGGCCAGCAGCGCGGCCTCGGCGGGGGTGAGCCGCGCCGCCGGCTTGCCGAAGTACCCCTGCGCCGCCGCCTCCACCCCGTGCAGCCCCTGCCCCAGGTAGATCTGGTTGAGGTACATCTCCAGGATCTCGTCCTTGGAGAAGGCGCGCTCGATCTGCCGCGCCAGCACCACCTCCCAGAGCTTGCGCCTAAGCGTCTTGGCCCGGGTCAGGTGCTCGGGGAAGACGTTGCGGGCCAGCTGCATGGTGATGGTGCTGAAGCCCTGGTCGAAGGAGAGCGACTGGAGGTCGCGCGCCAGGGCGCCGGCCACGCGCCGGTAGTCCACCCCGTGGTGGCGGTAGAAGCGCTTGTCCTCCACCGCCAGGAAGGCGTGCGAGACGCGGGCGGGGATGCGCTCCAGCGGCACCACGATGCGCCGCTCCGGGGCCAGGTGGGCCACCAGCCGGCCGTGGCGGTCGTAGACGCGGCTGGCCTGGGCGGGGGTATGGTCGCGCAGGGCGGCCACGGAGGGGCACTCGCTCCCGGTGCAGCGCGGCCAGAGGACGATCAGCGCCGCGCCGCCCACCAGGGACACCGCCGCGAGGGCCGCGACCACCCCCAGGAGCACCCTGCGCAGGAGGATCCGGCCCCGGCCCGCGCGGGCGGGGGAGCGACGGCGGCGGCTGCGGGCCATGCGCGCGCGGGAGAAGGGAATCGACGCGGGGACCGAACTCGTACCGAAGCGGGGCGCGGGTTGTTCCGGGCGGGGGTCACCCCCGCAGCCGCCGCCCGCCGTCCACCACCAGCGTCTCGCCGGTCACGTAGTCCGCCTCCAGCAGGTAGAGGAGGGCGCCCACCACGTCGTCGGGCGAGCCGATGCGGCGGAGCGGGGTGGTGCGCGCGAGCCGCGCCACCTCGTCGTCGCCCATGTCGTCGGGGGGGAGGACGGCGCCGGGGGCGATGGCGTTCACGCGCACCTCGGGGGCCAGCGCCCGCGCCGCCACCCGGGTGAGGTGCACCACCCCCGCCTTGGCGATGCCGTGCGCCGCGTACGCGCCCCACGCCTGGAGGCCGGCCAGGTCGGCCAGGTTCACCACCGCGCCGCGCCGCGCGCGCAGCACCGGCGCCAGGTGGCGGATGAGGAAGAAGGGGGCCTTGAGGTTGACGGCGAGCGTGTGGTCCCAGAGCGCCTCGTCCGTCTCCTCCAGCCGCGCGGGGGGGAAGACGGCGGCGCTGTTGACCAGCACGTCCACGCCGCCGAAGGCGGCCACGGCCTCGCGGGCCAGGCGCTCCGTCTCGGCGCCGCGGGAGAGGTCCGCGCCGATGGCCACCGCTTCGCCGCCGGCCGCGCGCACCCGGGCGCAGAGCGCCTCGGCGGCGTCGGCGGAGGCGTGGTAGTGCACCACCAGCCGCATCCCGCGCCCCGCCAGCGCCAGCGAGAGGGCGCGCCCCACGCGCACCGCCCCGCCCGTGACCAGGGCCACCCTGCCGGCGAGCTCCATGGCGCGCTCCGCCTTACTCGTCGTCCTGCTTGAAGATCTTCAGGTTGGTGGAGTGCCCCGGGTTCACCCGCGCCTTGGGGTTGAGGTAGTGCACCGCGTTGTTCACCGCGATGGCCGCCTCGCCGTAGCCGGTGGCGATCAGCTCCAGCTTCCCCGGGTAGTGCACCACGTCGCCCGCCGCGTACACCCCCGGCAGGTTGGTCTCCATCACCTGCGACACCTTGATGGCGTTCTTCTCCAGCTCCAGCCCCCACTGGGCGATCGGCCCCAGGTCCGGCTTGAAGCCGAGCAGCGCCACCACCGCCTCCACCTCGACCTCCTCGTCCTGCCCCGTCTCGTTGTCGTAGATGGTGACGCGGGCCACGCAGGCGCCGTCGCCGTGGATGGCGCGCACCTCGTACGGGGTGCGCACCGCCACCTCGCCCCGCTCCGCCGCCTCCCACATCTCGCGCACGCTGGCCTTGTGGGCGCGGAACTCCGGCCGCCGGTGGATGAGGGTGACCTGGCGGGCGACGCCCCGCAGCCCCAGCACCCAGTCCACCGCCGAGTCGCCGCCGCCCACGATCAGCACCCGGCGGTCGCGGAAGTCCTCGGGGCGGCGCACGTGGGTGTGCACCCCCCCGCCCTCGTGCCGGTGCTCGGTGAAGCCGGGGCACTCCAGCACGCGCGGGGTGAGGGCGCCCTTCCCGGCGGTGACGCAGACGGTGCGGGTGAGGAAGTCTCCCCGGGCCGTCACCAGGCGGTAGTGGCCGTCCTCGCGCTCCAGCCGCCGCACCTCGGCCTCCAGCACCACCTCGGGCCCGAACTGCGTCCCCTGCTCCACCATGTTCTTCGCCAGGTCCTTGGCGAGGATGCGGGGGAGGCCGCCCACGTCGAAGACGTACTTCTCGGGGTAGAGCGCCATCAGCTGCCCCCCCAGCTCGGGGAGGGCGTCCACGATGCGGCAGGAAATGCCGCGCAGCCCCGCGTAGAAGGCGGCGAAGAGCCCCGTGGGCCCGCCGCCGATGATGGTGATGTCCCGGATCTCCGCGTCGCTCACCCGCTACCGCCTCGCTCGCCCGTTCGCGGTGCCCGCCCGCCCCCGGCCGGGGCGGGCGCGGCCTTCATATAGAGGCGCGGCCGGGGGCGCGCAAGGTACGCTCCACCCCCGGCGGGACGCCTTGCACCCTGCAAGGAATCGTGCAAGCTGGCCCCCGCATTTCGTCCCCCGGCCGGGGGGCGGCAGGAGGTAAGTAACGCCGCCGCAACGACTTGCATTTTACGCCCGGAGTGGTATGCGCGTTGCCTTTTCCCCGGGCCGTCAGCACGGGCCGTGCTGGTCTCCATCCCACCCACCCCAAAGGGAGCACGCAAGATGCGGAACCTTCGCAACGCTCGGGGCTTCACGCTGATCGAACTGATGATCGTGGTGGTCATCATCGGCATCCTGGCCGCGATCGCGATCCCCAAGTTCAACCAGGTGTCCAAGAACGCCAAGGAGTCGGAAGCCGACGGCATCCTCAAGCAGGGCTACACGCTCCAGGAGGAGTACCTGCAGAAGATGGACACGTACGGGACCGACGCGCAGCTGGCGACGGTCGGCTGGGACCAGACCCAGACCGGCAAGTACTACAGCGACTTCGCGGTCCAGGACGCCGACGCCACCACGTTCTGCATCGAGGCCACCTCGGCCAACACCACGGTCGCCGCGACCAAGCACATCACCCAGGCCCGCGTGGTGACCACCGGCGCCTGCCCGTGACGGCGGCCTGAGCTGGCGATGGACCACAACCGGGGGCAGGCGGGCGTCGTCTGCCCCCGGTATTGTTTCCCGACCCCTTCCCCTTCCGCAGAGCGCCGAATCATGG
>DASUNK010000721.1:0-10168 GCA_036277195.1 Longimicrobiaceae bacterium
GCCACGCCGCCGCGGTGCGCCACTACGCCGAGCTGCACGGCGCCCTCGGCGAGGGGCCGTACCCCGGCGTGCGCGAGATGCTGGCCGCCCTGCGCGCCGCCGGCTACCCGCTGGGGATCGTCACCGGCAAGGGGCGGAGCGCGTGGGAGGTCACCGAGGCGGCGCTGGGGCTGGGGCCCTTCGGGGTGGTGGTGACGGACGACGACGTGTCCGCCCCCAAGCCGGACCCGGAGGGGCTGCGGCTGGCCGCGGCGGGGCTGGACGTGCCCGCCGCGGCGTGCCTCTACGTGGGCGACTCGCCGGGCGACCTGGAGGCGGGGCGCAACGCGGGGATGCGCGTGGCGGCCGCCCTCTGGCCCAAGACCGCCCCCGGCGAGTCCGACGCCTTCCTGCAGCAGGTGCGCCGCTTCGCCCCCGAGTGGTCGTTCGCGCACCCCGGCGACGTCACCCGCGCGCTGGCGGCGTGGTGCTGAGCGGCGGCGGAGAGCGGCGCCGCGCGCACCGCGGCCAGTGGCGGGCGTACCCGCCCGAGGACGGGCGAGCGCACACCGTCGCCGGCAGCGTGAGGGTGATGGAGCGCTTCTGGAGCCCGCAGCTGGGCAACCAGCGCGACCTGCTGGTGTACCTCCCCCCCTCCTACGCGCGCGGCCGCCGGCGCTACCCGGTGGTGTACATGCACGACGGGCAGAACCTCTTCGACCAGGCCACCAGCTTCGGCGAGGAGTGGCAGGTGGACGAGACCATGGAGGCGGCCGCCGCCGGCGGGGTGGAGGCCATCGTGGTGGGCATCCCCAATATGGGAGACGCGCGGCTGGACGAGTACTCGCCCTGGCACGACGCGGAGAGCGGCGGCGGCGGTCGCGCGGACGCGTACCTGGACCTGCTGCTGGAGACCATCAAGCCCGTGGTGGACCGCGACTTCCGCACCCTGCCGGGGCGGGAGCACACGGCCGTCGCGGGCTCGTCCATGGGCGGGCTGGTGAGCCTCTACGCCTACTTCAGACGCCCGGACGCCTTCGGGGCTGCGGGGGTGATGAGCCCCGCGCTCTGGTTCGCGGGCGGGCAGGTGTTCCCCTTCGTCGAGCAGGCGCCCTTCGTCCCCGGGCGGCTGTACCTGGACATCGGCACCAACGAGGGGAAGACGGCGCTGGAGGACGCGCGCCGCATGCGTGACCTGCTGGAGGCGAAGGGGTACCGGCGGGGGGAGGACTTCCTCTACGTCACGGCGCTGGGAGGGAGGCACAGCGAGCGCGCCTGGCGCCGCCGCACCCGCCGGATGATGCACTTCCTGCTGGGGATCGCGCCGCCGGCGGTGGAGCCGCCCCGCCGCGCGGGGTGAGGGGCTAGAAGAGCGCGGCCGCGCCGGCGAGGTGGTGCTGCACGGAGGCCTCGATGAAGTCCTCGAAGAGCTTCCGGGTGCCGGCGTGCGCCTCCATCAGCATCTCGGGGTGCCACTGCACGCCCACCAGGAAGTGCTCCGGGTCGGTCCCCTCCACCGCCTCCACCAGCCCGTCCGGCGACCAGGCCGTCTCGGCCAGACCCTCGCCCAGGCGGCCGAGGCCCTGGTGGTGCATCGAGTTCACCATCGCCACGTCCGTCCCGAAGGCCGCGTGCAGCCGCGAGCTCGCGGCCAGCCGCACCTCGTGCGCCAGGTGGTCGCGCGCCCACCCCGCGCCCGGGAAATAGTCGTGCTTCACCGCGCCGGGGTGGAGCGAGCAGTCCTGCAGCAGGGCGCCCCCCGCGGCCACGTTGATCACCTGCATCCCCCGGCACACCCCGAAGACGGGCTTGCGGTCTTCCCGCGCCCAGCGGGCCAGGGCCAGCTCCACCACGTCGCGCGGCGGGTCGGTGCGGCCGCACAGCTCGTGGCGCTCGGCCCCGTACGAGGCCGGGTCCATGTCCACCCCGCCGGCCAGGAAGATGCCGTCGAGCCGGTCGTAGATCTCGCGCAGCGTCCCGGAGTCGTCGTCCAGCAGGGGGATCATCCAGGGCACGGCCCCCACCGCGGTGCAGGCGTGGAAGTAGCGCTGGTTCATGATCCACGAGGGCGGGAGGTCCTCGGGGATGCGGTCGATGGACTGGAGGGTCTGGGTGGCGATGCCGATGACCGGGCGCTGCTGCATGCGGGGGCTACCTCCGGGGGCGAATAACGAAACGGTCCCGTCTGCGAAGCAAGAACGGGACCGGGCAACAAGATAGCGGAGCCGTTACCAGTTCACAACAAGTTCGTTGTAACGTACACCGCTGCCGTCATTTGGCTCCGCCAGAGAAACCTGGGGTGCCGCAATCCGCCCATCGGCCAGAGTCTTGACACCGCGCTCGTAAAATGGATCTTGTGGACATGCGCCAGCGAAACTGACTTCGGAGTCAGGGATTAGAATGAGGTACAAGGGCTACACCGCACGGGTGGAGTACGACCTCGAGGACGGAGTCTTCGCCGGACGGGTCGAGAACATCCGCGACGTGGTGACGTTCGAGGCCACGGACGTGGAATCGCTGGAGCGCGAGTTCCGCACCTCCGTCGACGAGTACATCGCGTTCTGCGAGGAAGGTGGCGCCGAGCCCGAGAAGCCGTTCTCCGGGCGGGTGCTGGTCCGGATGCCACCGGCGCTGCACAAGGCGGCCGCGGACGCCGCACGGGCGGAAGGGACGAGCCTCAACGCGTGGATCAACGCGGCGGTCAGTGGTGCGCTGGGCGTGCGGCAATCTCCCGCGACCGGGCCCGTGGTGCCGAGACGGCCGCGGGCAGGACGCCGGTCGTCGTAGTCCGGCTCAGCCGGCTTTCACCGGCTGTGGAGCCTGGGTGTCCACCGTCACCCCCTCGGCGGTCTCGGCGATGAGGTGGTCCACCACCGCCTTCAGGTCGCCCGTGCGCTCGTAGACGGCCAGCTGACGGTCCGCGCTGGCCCCCTCGTCCATGATGCGGTAGGCGTACTCCACCTCGCGCCGGCTCCCCAGCTCGTCCACCACGTCGTCCACGAACCATTCCAGCATCTCGCGGATCAGGTCGCGCGCGGGACACTCCTCCTGCTTGCCGAAGTCGATCAGCTTGCCGTCGAGCCCGTAGCGCACCGCCCGCCACTTGTTCTCCTCGATCAGGTCCTGCCCGTAGACGCGGAAGGTCATGTTGTCGCGCCGCAGCTTCCAGAGCTTGGCCACCACCGCCTGCAGCAGCGAGGCCACGCACACCGCCTCCTCGACGCGGGTGCACACGTCCAGGAAGCGGAACTCCAGCGTGGGATACTTGTGGTGCGGCCGCAGGTCCCAGTAGATCTTGGAGCCGTCGGGGATGCAGTTGGTCTGCACCAGCGTGTTCTGCAGGTACTCGAAGTCCGCCCAGCCGCGCATGATCCGCGGCACCCCGGTGCGCGGGAAGTTGCGGAAGACCACGCTGCGGTAGCTCTTCAGCCCCGTCTGCCGCCCCATCCAGAAGGGCGAGCTGCTGGAGAGGCAGAGGATGTGGGGAAGGAAGTAGCGCGACACGTTCATGGCGTCGATCAGGAACTCCGGGTCCTCGATGCCGATGTGCACGTGCGTGCCGAAGATCAGGAGCTGCTGCGCCAGGTCCTGCATGTCCTGCTTCACCCCCAGGTAGCGCTCCAGCGGGGTGATCTCCTGCGTCATCCACGACGAGAAGGGGTGCGTCCCCGCGGCCACCATCTTCAGCCCCTTCCGCGCCGCCAGCCCCATCACCATCCCCCGCAGGCGCCGCAGCTCGTCGCGCGCCTCGGCGGGCGACTGGCAGACGGTGGTGCCCACCTCGACGATGGACTGGTGCAGCTCGGGCTTGATCTCGCCCAGGATGAGGTGGTCGTGGTCGAGGATCTCGGTGATGTAGGAGCGCAGCTCGCGCGTCTCGGGGTCGATGATCTGGTACTCCTCCTCGATCCCGATGGTGAGCGACGGGGACTTCCTGCGCGTGCTCCTTCCATGAGGGGTCCCCCTAGCGAGCCTCCACCAGCATGGTGGCCACGCTGGAGCCGCCGCCGGCGGTGACGTTCAGCAGCGGGTCCGTGGCCAGGCGCGTCAGGGCGCCGTTGACGCCGTGGCCGTCGGTGACGAAGGGCGCCAGGTCCAGCATGCGGTCGAACACCTGCACCCCGCCGTCCTCCCAGCTCGGGAAGGGCTCGACGGGGAGGACGATGCGCTCCTGCACCACGTGCGGCGACTCGAGCGCCGTGGCGAGCGCCGCCCGCCACTCGTCGGCGGTGGCCAGCCACCCCAGCACGATCCCCCGCCCGCCGTAGTCGTCGTTGGGCTTGATCACCAGCCGCTCGCGGTTCTCCGCCGCCCAGGGGAGGAGGTCCACCCGCTCGCCGTGGAAGGCGGTGGCGCGCTCCTCCACCACCCGCGTCCAGGGGACGTGCGCCTCGATGGCCTCGCGCTCGTCGGGGGTGAAGAGGTCCGCGTGGCGCTCGTCGGAGAGCACGGCCAGGCTGGCCTTCTTGTAGAGGATCTTGCAGCGGAACGGGTTCACCATGCACACCGCCCCGTCGAGCACCGCCCGCACCACCGGCGAGTCCATCCCCATCCGCAGCACCAGCTCGTCGATGAGCACGCGCTTGTAGATCAGGGTGACGTGGAAGCCGCCGGCGGTCAGCAGCCGGCCGCCGCGGTACTCCACCTCGCGCGGGTCCGCGATCTCGCACTCCAGCCCGTGCGCGCGGAAGTAGTCGCGGAAGAAGACGAACTCGCTGTAGGTGGGCACGTCGGCCCAGTCCAGGATGCCGATGCGCGGGGCCTCGCGCGTGCCCGACCAGCTCCGGAAGGCGCCGGTGAGGGCGTGCAGCACCCCGTGCCGCGCGGGGAGCGGATGCACCACGTGGGTGCGCAGGAACTCGCGCATCACCGGGAGCGCCAGGAACACCTCGCTCAGCACGTCCATGTACGCCGGGGCGGCCGGCGTCTCGGCGTTGAACTCGGTGAAGCGCAGCGTCTGCGCCTCGGAGTCGTAGAAGGCGTCGGGCCGCGAGGTGGGGCAGGGGGAGGGGAAGCCGGGATCGTGCCGCACCAGCTCCTCCTCCCAGTCGAGGAGGTGGAAGCGGGCGCGGAAGGCGTCGTCGGCCACGGCGCGCTCGTGCGCCCGGCCGAAGGCGCGCGCCAGCGTCTGCACCCGCCCGCGCACCCAGCGGTACTGCTCGGGGGTGAGGAAGCGCGGCCGCAGCACGGTGCAGAGCGCGCGGTCGCCGAAGT
This sequence comes from Longimicrobiaceae bacterium, assembly GCA_036277195.1. GTDB lineage: Bacteria > Gemmatimonadota > Gemmatimonadetes > Longimicrobiales > Longimicrobiaceae > Longimicrobium. The sequence continues at coordinate 5,194 of DASUNK010000721.1, forward strand.
ACATCCCCCGGCGCCGGTGCTCCTCCTCCATGCGCCCGGCGGTCTCGGCGGCCAGGTCGTCGCTCTCCAGCAGCCCGTGCCAGGTCTCGAAGGCCTCGCGGAGCGGCATCGGCCTCAGGCGGCGCCGGCGGGGGCCGGGGGCGCGCCCAGGGCAATGCCGCCGCCCACGCGCGTGCCGGAGAAGAAGCCGTCCCAGCGCAGCGCGCGCGCCTGCGGGCGAGGGTGCTTCGCCAGGCGGATGGCCATGTCGGCCATGTGGTGCACGGCCCAGTCGAAGTAGTGCTGGGTGAGCGAGTAGACGTCCATGTCCGGCGCGGGGTTCATGAAGTCGATGGCGTAGGGCACGCCGTCGCGCACCGCCCACTCCATGGAGTTCATGTCGTAGCCCAGCGCCCGCACCAGGGTGAGCGAGTCCTCGATCACGCGGCGCCCCAGCTCGGGGCCCATGTGCTCGTGCTCCACGTGGTAGCGCCGCTCCTTGGGGTCGTACTTGATGGGGAGCACCTCCTCCTGCCCCAGGCAGATGCAGCGGATGAAGTGGTCCCAGCGGATGAACTCCTGCGCCACCATGGTGAGCAGGCCGGACTGGTCGTAGTAGTGGACGAGCTCGCCGATGGTGCGGCAGACGTAGACGTCGCGCCAGCCGCCGCCGTGCGCGTCCTTGAGGATGCAGGGCATCCCCACGTAGTCGGCGATCTCCTCCCAGTCCAGCGGGTACTCGAGGTTGCGCAGCGACTCGTTGTGGACGATGCCCGGCTGGTACTCCTTGTTGGGGAGGACCACCGTCTTGGGATGGGCCAGCCCCAGGCTGGTGGCCAGCGCGGCGCCGAAGAACTTGTCGTCGGCCGTCCACATGAAGGGGTTGTTGACCACCTGGCACCCCTGCAGCGCGGCCTGCTTGAGGTAGGTGCGGTAGAAGGGCACCTCGTGCGAGATGCGGTCGATGATCACCGCGTACTCGCAGGGCTCGTCCATGCGCGGGGCGCCCAGCTTCACGAACTCGGCGGTGACGCCCTCGTCCCGCCGGTTGACCTCCTCGATGAAGGCCGGCGGGAACGACCACTCGCGGCCCACGATCAGCCCCACTTTCAGCGTCATCGCGCTCTCCCCTCCCCCAGGTTGTCGGTCGCGGCCCTCAGTCGTGCCCGCCGATGTACAGCCGGATCATGTCGCGCCACCAGGGCCAGTCGTGGGCCCACCCGTCCCAGAGCCGCAGCGCGTTGCCGACTCCCCGCTCCCAGAGCGCGCGCGACAGGTACTCGTTGTTCCCCACGAAGGAGTCCGACCGGCCGGTGGCGAGCACGATGTCCATCCGCCGCAGCGCCTCCAGCCGGGCGGGGTCGTGCAGGAGCGAGACGTAGTGCGACGGGTTGCTGGCGGCGATGGCCTCGTCGTAGTAGCCGTCGGAGAACTCGCGCACGTCGTACATCCCGCTCATCCCGATCACCCGGCCGAACCACCAGGGGTGGCGGAAGGCGAGGTTGACGGCGTGGTAGGCGCCGAAGCTGGCGCCGGTGGCGATGAGGAAGGGGTTGGGGTTGCGCTCCCAGCTGAAGGGGAGCACCTCGCGGAGGATGTAGTCCTCGTACTGGAAGTTGCGCACCGCCCGGTCGTGCGGGTGCCTGCGCTTGGCGTACCAGCTCTCGGCGTCCACGCTGTCCACGCAGAACAGCTGCAGCGAGCCGCTGCGCAGGTGGTCGCCCAGCGCGTCCATCATCCCCCGGTCTTCCCACTCGAAGTAGCGCCCCATGGAGGTGGGGAACACCAGCACCCGCGCGCCCCCGTGGCCGAACACCAGCAGCTCCATGTCGCGGCCCAGCGAGGGGCTGTACCAGCGGTGGAACTCACGATTCACGGGACCGGCCTCCTGGCTCTCCGACGGAACCCCACCCCACCCGGGCACGGCCGGGGGCCGACACACTAGCGCGGGGGCCGCCGCCGCGCCAGCGCGCGCCACTGCAATCGTCAGGCCCCCACCCGGCTCGCCGGGTGGGGGCCTGACGTCGTCAGCGCCAGGCGGCGGGGAGCCGCCTGACCACCACCCGCTCCACGTCCAGGTCGTCGCGCTCGATCCAGGCGGCCAGGCCGCCCGGGCTGATGGCGGCCGGGAGCGTCTGCCCGGTGAGGGTGCCCAGGTACTCGCCGGTCGGGGTGATGAGGTCGATCGGGCCGTCGTCGTCCCACCAGCGGCCGGTGCGGCCCACCCAGATCTTCCCGGAGGGCGAGACCACCATCCCCCGCACCACCGGCATGGTGTCGGCGAACTCGGGCGGAGGGAGGTCGATGCGGGGCGGGGCGCCGCCGCCACGGCCGCCGCCGGGGCCGCCCTGCTGGATGATGGTCATGCCGCGCCCGGTGCGCTGCATCTCCTCGCGGCGGCGCCGCTCGCGCTCGCGGTCCTCCTCGGTCACCGGGCGGGGGCGGAGGGCGCGCTGGAGGTAGCGGCTGGTGGTGCCGTTCACGTCCACGATGCGGATGGTGTAGCCCTTGGTGAAGCTCAGCGCCAGGTTGCCGTCGGGGAGCACGCCGTAGAGGATCTCGGGGGAGAAGACGGGCGGGCCGGGGATCATGATCCGCACCTGCCGCTCGCCGCCGGGGGTGGAGGAGGAGGTCTGCCGCGTCTCGGTGTGCTGCGGCACGTCGAACACCTTGCGGGGCGCGCTCCCCTCGCGCAGGGGCACCAGCATGAGCGGGGTGACGCTGCTGCTCTGCACCTGCCGCCCCTCCTGCAGCGCGCGCAGCGGCGAGGGGCGCATGGCGGTCACCAGCCCCTGCGGGTGGGTGCGCACGGCGCCGCCCAGCACCATCGGCATCCACTCCTCGCTGAAGCCGACGTTGCGCAGGAAGGCGCCCGCCGGCGAGAAGAGCGACCAGGCGCGCCGCCCCGCGTCGGCCACCACCACGGTGCCGTCCGCCGCCAGCCCCAGGCCGCTGGGATACATCAGCTCGCCCGGGCCCTCGCCCTGCTTCCCGATCTGGCGCACGAACCGACCGGTGCGGTCGAACACCAGCACGCGCTGGTTGCCGGAATCCAGCAGGTAGAGGTTGTCGCTGCGGTCGAAGGCGACGGCGCGGACGTTCGAGAGCATCTCCCAGCTCTCGCCTTCCTCGGCGCCGATGGAGAAGGCGGGCGCGGGGGTGCCCGCCAGGGCGCGGTCGCGGTCGGGGAGGCGGACCACCTGGGCGCCCGCGTGGCCGGCGGCCAGCGCGGCGGCCAGCAGCGCCGCCCCGGCCCGGTGCAAGCTGCGTCTCATGCTCGTTTCGGTGGGATGGGGAGTGGAGGTCAGGGACGCTGGTACGATCCCCCTCCCGCCCCCGACGGTTGCCCGGCGCTCACTCCGGGAGGTCGAAGTCGAGCCAGCCGTCCTCCAGCCGCACCCCGGTGAGGCGCACCTCCACCCGGTCGCCCAGCTCCAGCCAGCGGTCGCCCCGCTCCTTGTCGACGGTGACGCGCACCGGCGGGTGCTCGATCTGCACCTCGACCTTCCCGTCGCGCACGCCGAGCACCGTCGCGCGGAAGCGCTCGCCCTCGCGGCCGCGCAGCATCCACGCCTCGGCCACGTCCACCGCCTTGCGCTCCAGCTTCCCCTCCTTCGTCTCCGTCTCGTTCATCACCGGCGGCAGGCGGGTCAGCGTCTCTCTTGCGGCGGCGGAGGGCGGCGCGCCGCCGGCCAGCTCCACCAGCAGGTCCAGCACGTAGCGGTCGGCCAGGCGCCGCAGCGGCGCGGTGACGTGCGCGTACGGCATGGCCAGGGCGCTGTGGTCGGTGACGGCCGGGGCCGCGCCGTCGAAGGCGGTGTAGTCGGCGCCGCCGCCCACGCGCCGCGCCTGCCAGAGGAGCGGACCCACGCGGGGGTGCTCCAGGTCCAGCCAGCGCAGGAAGTCGCCGTACGACACCTCGTCGGGCCACTCGAACCCCATCGCCCGGGCGATGCGGCGGAAGCGCTCCAGGGCGTGCGGGTCCGGCGGGGGCATGGTGCGCAGCAGCCCCACCCCCGCGGCCAGCATCCGCCGCGCGGCCGCGTGCCCGGTGAGGAGCGACATCTGCGCGTTCCACTGCTCCGAGGCGGTGGGGCGCTCGTACTCCACCGCGTAGCCCAGGCGCGAGGCCGTCTCCTTCTGCACGTGCTGGTTGACGATGGGGAGCGAGACGCCGCCCCGGTCGCGCTCGCGCTCGCGCCGCAGCTCGCCGAAGGGGCGCAGCAGCAGGAGCGACTCGCACCATTCCTCGCCGCGGTAGCGCTCGCCGCCGCTGCGCACGTGCTCCAGCGCGTCGGTGTAGGTGAGCTGGCGGCGGCTGCGCACCAGCGCGCGCTCCACCGCGTCGGCGCGGATCTCGGCGCGCGCGTCGAGGTCCAGGCGGAAGAGGACCGAGGGACGCGCCACCTCGGGGAGGAGGCTGGCGGCGTCCTGGCCGAGCACGGGAGGATAGAGGGGGACGCGCCGGTCGGGGGCGTAGAAGGTGACGCCGCGCTGCCACGCCTCGGCCTCCACCGCGCCGCCGCGGTCCACGAAGAAGCCCACGTCGGCGATGGCGTACCAGAGCCGGAAGCCGCCGTCCTCCGCGCGCTCCAGGCAGAAGGCCTGGTCGAGGTCGCGGCTCCCCGGCGGGTCGATGGTGATCAGGGGGACGGCGGTGCGGTCCACCCGGCCCGGGTCGGCGGCGGGGTCGCGGCGGGCGGCCTCGGCGGCCTCGCGCTCCACCTCGGGCGGGAAGTCCTCGCGCACCCCCAGCGCCTGCCGCAGCTGGGCGAAGACCGCCTCGATCCTGCCGGTTTCCGGGTTCGTCATGGGATGGGGGATCGAGGGAGATGCGACGCGGCCGGCTCAATCTAAGGGCGCCCCCCCCAGCGGAGCGAATGAATTCGCCGCTGGAAATACGCGAAGTCCGCCTGCGCTACGCAGGTAGAATCCCCTCTGACAGCGGAAGCCCGCCGGACACGCCCGGCGGGCTTCCTCCCGCAAGGTGAGCTAC
>DASUNK010000722.1:0-5739 GCA_036277195.1 Longimicrobiaceae bacterium
GAGAGGCCCGGCCGCCCCCGGGGCGGCCGGGCCTCTCAGCGTTCGTCGCCGAGCTCGCGGATTACGCGCGCCAGCTCGTTGACGAACGGCGTCTGCAGGATGGTGCCGTGGCTCCCCGCCACCCGGTGCGCGGAGACGCCACCGCGCGCCAGCGCGCCCCAGAACGCCAGCCCGGGCGATTCGCCGCGGGCGTCGTCGGAGCCGGCGGTGCGGAAGTAGGTGAGCCGGCCGCGGTACGGTCGGGGCCGGTAGCCGGCCTGGGCCTGCAGGTTGGCCGCGCGCACGGCGGTGAGCGCCAGCACCAGGTCCACGTTCGATTCGCCGAACTGGCGCGGCAGGTCCATCTTGCGCAGCATGGCCAGCGCCTGCTCGCGCCCCTCCAGCCCCCGCAGCTCCTCGACGTCCACCCGCGCCGCGGCGGCGTGCCCGGCCAGCCCGGCCACCGTCTGCCAGACGATCTCGGCCGGGTCGCCGGCGTTGATCATCATCCCCTCGGCGGTGTGCGGCGCCGTGTCGAAGAGCGCCAGCAGGTCCACCGCGTGGCCGGCCGCGTCGAGCTGCTGCGCCATCTCCCACGCCACCACCCCGCCGAACGACCAGCCGCCCAGCCGGTACGGCCCCTCGGGGCGGAAGGCGCGGATCGCCTCCACGTAGTGGGCCGCCATCTCCTCCATGCTGGAGATCGGCGTCCCGCCGTCGTCGATGCCGCGCGGCTGGAGGGCGTAGACGGGCTGCTCCATGGCCAGGAGATAGGCCAGGTCGCGGTAGCACACCACGTGGCCGCCGGCGGGGTGCGCCAGGAAGAGGGGCGGGCGCTCGCCGAAGGTCTGCAGCGGCACCAGCGGCAGCCGCGCCGCGCTCTCGCGCCCCTGGACGAAGCGCGCCATCTGCTCCACGGTGGGCCCGGTGAGCAGCTCGGCCACGGGGACGGCGACGTCCAGCTCGTCGCGCACCCGGGACACCAGCCGGGTGGCCAGGATCGACTGCCCGCCCAGGTCGAAGAAGTCGTCGTGCACCCCCACCCGCTCCACCTCCAGCACCTCGCGCCAGAGCTCGGCCAGCCGCTCCTCCAGCTCGTTGCGCGGCGCCACATACGGCACCCCGGCGCCGGCCGCGTCGGCGCCGGTGTCGGGGAGGGAGCGGCGGTCCAGCTTGCCGCTGGTGGTGCGCGGGAGCGCGTCCAGCCAGGCGAAGGCGCCGGGAACCATGTACTCGGGGAGCCGCTCGCGCACGCAGGCGCGCAGCTCGGCGGCGGCGGGGCGCTCGGCCCCGGCGCGCGCCACCAGGAAGGCGGCCAGGTGCCGGTCGGCGGCGCCGACGTCGCCGCGGGCGTCCACGGCGGCCTCGGCCACGGCGGGGTGCGCGGCCAGCGCCTGCTCCACCTCCTCCAGCTCGATGCGGAAGCCGCGCACCTTCACCTGCGCGTCGGCGCGCCCCAGGTACTCGAGGCTGCCGTCCTCCTTCCACCGCCCGCGGTCCAGGACGCGGTACATGCGCGCGCCCGGCAGCCCCCAGGGGTCGGGGAGGAAGCGCTCGGCGGTGAGCCCCGGGCGGTTGGCGTAGCCGCGCGCCACCCCCGCGCCGGCGGCCCACACCTCGCCCGGCACGCCCACGCCGGCGTGGCGCAGCCCCTCGTCCAGCACGTACACCCGCCCGCCGGGGATCGGGCGGCCCACGGTGACGCTCTCGGCGCCCGGCTCCAGCTCGGCGGTGGTGGTGTAGGTGGTGTCCTCGCTGGGGCCGTACACGTTGACCACCCGCCGCACCGCGGGGAGCGCGTGGAGGGCGTGCACCAGCCCGAGCGGCACCGGCTCGCCCCCCACCAGCACGGTGGCCGCCTCGGGCGGGAAGCGCCACTCGCGGAGCAGCTCGGCGGCCGCGGTGGGGACCACCGAGACGGTGCGCACCCCGCGGCCCGGCGGCGGCGCGGCCAGCGCGTTCTCCACCAGCAGCAGGGTGCCGCCCCAGCAGAGCGTGCCGAAGATCTCCGCCACCGAGACGTCGAAGGTGATGGAGGAGGAGGCGAGCACGCCGCCGCGCTCCTCGTCGTCCAGCAGCTCGCGGACGTAGGCCATGAGCGCCGCGCTGGAGCGGTGCTCGATCTCCACCCCCTTGGGCCCGCCGGTGGAGCCGGAGGTGAAGATGACGTACGCCACGTTCCACGGGGTGACGCCGGACGCCGGCGCGTCGTCGCGCCCGCCGTCCAGCGCGCGCGCGTCCAGCACGGCGACCTCGGGCACCAGCCCGGCGAGCCGGTCGCGCGCCGCGTCGTCGGCGATCACCCACCTCGCCCCCGCGCCGCGCAGCACCGCCTCGTGGCGGGCGGGCGGCTGCGCGGGCTCCAGCGGGACGTATGCGCCGCCGGCCTTCAGCACGCCCAGGAGCGTGGCGATCAGCACGGGGGTGCGCTGCAGGCACACGCCCACGCGGCTCTCCGGGCCCACGCCCCGCTCCCGCAGCGCCCAGGCGATGCGGTTGGCGCGCCGGTCCAGCTCCGCGTAGCTCACCTCCTCGTCCTCCCACACCAGCGCCGGCGCGTCCGGCGTGGCGCGCACCTGCCACTCGAAGAGCTGGTGGAGGCAGAGGCCGTCCACGGGGGAGCGCGTGGTGCCGTGGCGGGCGGTCAGCACCCGCACCTCGTCGCCGGTGGCGAGGGCGATGGCGGAGACGCGCCGGTCGGGCCCCTCCGCCAGCCCGGCGAGCGCCCGCTCCAGGTGGCGCGCCATCCGCTCGACGGTGCCGCGCGCGTACAGCTCCGTGGCGTACTGGAAGACGCAGGCGAAGCGGTCGCCGCGGTCCTCCACCTGCAGCGTCAGCTCCATGGCGGAGGTGCCCGGGTCCTGCACCAGCGGCTCGGCGGCCACGCCGGGGAGCGCGAGCGCGTCGCCGGGGGCGTCGTTCACGGTGAGGATGGCCTGCACCAGCGGCGGGCGGCTGAAGTCGCGCCGGGCGCCGCCCAGCTCGACGATGCGGTCGAAGGGGAGCTCCGCGTGCTCCTGCGCCTCCAGCGCCACCGCGTGCGCGCGGCGCACCAGCTCGCCCGCGGTGGGGTCGCCGTCCAGCCGCAGGCGCAGGGGAATGGTGTTGGCGAAGAAGCCGACCACGTTCTCCACCTCGGCGCGCGGCCGGTTGGCGAGGAGCGTCCCCAGCAGCAGCTCGTCCTGCCCCGAGTAGCGCCGGAGCAGGAGCGCGAACGCCGCGGCCAGCACCGCGAACGGGGTGGCGCCCTCGCGGCGCGCCAGCGCGCGCACCGCCCCGGCCAGCGGCGCGCCGAGCTCGAAGGCGTGCTTGGCGCCGTCCCACCCCTGCACCGGGGGGCGCGGCCGGTCGGCCGGGATGTCCAGCACCCGCGGGGCGCCGGCGAGCTGCGCGCGCCAGTACGCCTCGTCGGCCTCGCGCGGCGGGGCGTCGGGGCGCTGCTGCCACGCCGCCCAGTCGCGGAAGCGCACCGGCAGCGGGGGGAGCGCGGCCGGCGCGCCGCCGGCGCGCGCGGCGTAGAGGGCGCTCAGGTCGCGCAGCAGCACGCCGGCGGACCAGCCGTCGGCCGCCAGGTGGTGCAGCGCCAGGAGCAGGCGGTACTCCTCCTCGCCCTCGCGCAGCAGCATGGCGCGGAAGGTCTCGCCGCGCCCGTAGTCGAAGGTGCGGCGGGCGAAGGCGTCGGTCTGGTAGTTGGCCTCGGGCTCCCCCCACTCGTCGCCGCGCAGGTCCACCAGCTCGGGGGCGAACCACGCGCCGTCGCCCACCCCCTGCACCGGCACGCCCGCGCTCTCGCGGAAGGCGGTGCGCAGCGACTCGTGGCGGGCCACCAGGTCGCGCAGGGCGGCGAGGAGGGCGTCCGGGTCCAGGGCTCCGCGCAGGCGGAACCCCAGGGGGATGGTGTAGATCGGGTAGCCGGGGGCGAGCTGGAGGAGGTACCAGAGCCGCCGCTGCTCGGCCGAGAGCGGGGCGGGTCCGTCGGCGATGCGGGGGATGGGCTCCGACGCCGGGGCGGCGACGCGGAGCTTCTCCAGCAGCGCGCGCTTGGCCGGCGAGAGGCCCGCGAGGCGGTCGTGCAGGTCGGTCATGAAGAGCGCGGGATGCGGCGGGACGCGATGCGGTCGCTCAGGAAAGCTCGACCTGTCCCACGCGGAAGTCGATCGTCAACGTTCGCTGGCGGAAGAAATCCAGCCCGAGCAGCCCGTCGACGTTGCTGCTGGGGGGAAGCGTATGGCAGAGGATCGGGAAGCCTTCCCGTGCCTGCCCCAGGGCGACGACTCTGCTGACGGTGAGGCGCGGCGCGAACTCGACGCCGCTTCCGGTCGTGATCTGGACCCGCTCTGGAGCAAGTGCCGGGTCGTAGCCGATCGAGACCAGCAGCGCCGCGTTGACCACCGTGCTGGTCGCGCCGGTATCCAGCGCGAGGCGCAGGATCGCCCTGCCAGACGGGCCCTCGAGTTCCGCCCGCACGACCACCAGCCCGCGCCGGGGATCGAACGAAACGCTCACAGGACGATCGCCGTGCCCTCCGGCATCGTCCCGGTGAAGAGCATGGCGAATCGCCTCGGACGGATCTGCACGGCGTGCCGATAGACCTCGTCGCGGTCCTTGCTGTGGCAGCGCACCCGACCGCCCTGGACTTCGAGCGCCTCATCGGTCTCCGGATCTTCCACCAGCACCCACTCCGAAGGGAACTGTGAGTGGATCTCGGCGACGCTCATGACCTTGTCCATAGCGTCCTTTCGGAAGCAGCTTCGTCGTCGAACGATAACCCCCGCGCTCCGCCGGGATCAATCCCGCCCCGGCGGGAAGGACAAAGAAGCCGTAACCTGAAGAAGCTCCAGAACCTCACGCAGGTTGGCGTGCAGCTCGTCCACGGTCTCAGCCTGTGAGTGGGCGCCCGGTAGACCCGGCACGAACCCTACGTACAGCCCCGTCTCCGGGTCGCGTTCGACCACCACTGTCAAAGTACGCATTGCGTTACCTTTGCCGCAGGAGCGCCCCGGCCTCCGCGGCCGAGAGCGAGATGCCGGCGAGCGCCAGCGCGCGCGCCAGCACCGGGTCCTCCCCCGCCGCCAGGTCGGCCGCGCGGGGGAGCACCAGCTCGTCCGGCTCCACCCCCACCACCTCCAGCCTCCCGCCGTCCGGCATCACCACGTCCGCGTCGGTCACGCTCACGCCGTAGAACACTGCCGTCTCCGTGCCCGTCCCCAGCTGGCGGTAGCGCGCCCGCATCACCGCCCCCGCCGTCCGGTCCCCCAGCACCACGCCGCGCCCGGTGAGCTGGACCACGCGCGCCAGCACCTCGGCGGCCGAGGCCGAGCGGCTGTCCACCAGCACCACCAGCTGCCCGGTGAATGCCCCCTCGCCCGCGCCCCGCGCCACCAGCGGCACCTGGCGCACGCGCTCGTGCTGCGTGGCCACCGCCACGTCCTCGCGGTGGAGGAGGCCCAGCAGCGAGAGCAGCACCTCCACCGGCCCGCCGCCGTTCCCCCGCAGGTCGAGCACCAGCGCCTTCCGCCCCCGCGCGCGCCGGACGACGTCGCGCACCAGGCGCTGCTCCACGGCGAAGGTGGGGAGCTTCCACACCAGCACGTCGTCGCCCACGTCCACCACCAGCGACTCCAGCTCGCGCTGGTCCTCCTGCGCCTCGCGGATCAGGCGGTAGAGGTCGCCGCCGCCGTCGGCGCCGGTGAGGTCGGCCACGCGGAAGCGCTGCCGCACCTCGGCCGCCAGGTCGAGCTGCCGCTGCTCGCCGGCGGG
>DASUNK010000723.1:0-5451 GCA_036277195.1 Longimicrobiaceae bacterium
CGCGAGCGCCCGCATCATCATGTCGGCCTTCATCGCCACGCCCTCTTGCCGCTTCTCCAGCGCACCCGCGTCTCGCGCCTTCAACCACACGTCCAGAATCTGCGGGATTAGCTTCGCATCCAGTCCGTTGACGAACCGCCCGCCCTTTGGATTGGCGTAGCGGATCGGATTAGATAACACCAGCGCTAAGTCCGCATCAATAAAGGGCCTAAGTCCTTTCTGAGCTACGAAAAGGGGCATCCGCGCTCCAGCACTCCCTACACCCTCTCGGGCTGAAGCTGTCCGATAGAGCCTGCTGCCCCGGTGCAAGCCCAGCCCAGCGAGAACCGCGCGCTCCGAGAGTACACGCGTGCCGTCCTCAAGCACCGCGCAGGCAATAGACATGTCGCCGATCCGCAGAACCCCCGTGTGCGTAGCGCGGTGGATCTTCCCCACCTCCGGCTCCACCACTTCTTGCGGCTCGGACCGCACGTCATCGTCCATCGTTCGCTCTCGCGAAAAGGTTCTGGATGATCCGACCGAAGAACTCACTCTCCCCCACCTGACCCAGCCGGATACGCGTCAGCATGTGCGCCGCTGTGTTCCTGTTCACTCCGATCCGCTCCGCTAGCAGCCGAGCACTTACCCGCTTCGGCTCCGTCGCCGCCACAATCGCCGCAAGCCATTGCCGCCGCTCCACCCGCGCCCGGTGCATGAAGGTCCGCGTCGTGACGCTGAAGGACACCCCGCACGCGTTGCAATGGTGCCGCCCCTCGGCCGGCATGGGAGACGACTTCCGCTGCCCGCAGTGGGGGCATGTCGCCCGCCCCCCTTCCCACCTCGCTTCTTCCAAGAACGCTACGCAGCTACCCTCGTCCGGGAACAAGCTGTAGATCGTGTCTCTGTCCATCCGGCTGCTGATAGGTGTGCCCGGCAACGCGCGCGTTCACGCATAGTCCAACCTTACACGCGAGCGGGCGCTTAGCACAACGGAATCTACTCCCGTCAACTATGCAAATACTCCCGTCAGCTAGGCAGTTCTACCGTTAGCTCAGACAGCGGGAGATTCGGGCCCTAAGAACGAGCGAGAGAAGGCGAAGCCTGGCCCAAAGGCAGAGACGGTGAGCACCGATCTCAGCTTCGAGGAAGCCGCGCGCCGCCTGGTGCGCGCAACAGTCCGCGCAGGCGGACTTGGCGTGGGTTGCAGCGGCGAATTCATTCGCTCTGCGGCCATTCGCTCCGCCGGGGTGGTGAAACGCGGAGCCGCCGGCCCGGTGGGGGCCGGCGGCTCCGCGCACTGCGATCTATGCCTTCAGCGGTGCCGCCCCGGACGGGACGCGAGGGTGGCTTCAGCTTCCCTCGGTGGTACTCCCCTCCGCCCCGCCCGGGGAGGCGCGCCGCGCTCTCAGCGCGTCCGGCTCAGCCGCGGATCGTTGGCCGCGGTCTGGTACGACCAGTCGAAGATCATCAGGTCGTTCCCCGAGGCGTCGCTCCCCAGCAGCTGCACCCGCACCACGCCGTAGTGGAACTGGCTGTTCGCGTCCAGCACGCGGAAGACGTAGCTGAACTCGGGGCTCACCGCGATCGGCCCGGTCTGGTAGCCGGCCGCCGGGGCGCGGGTGGCGGCGCGGCAGCTGGCGTCGGCGCCGGGGCCGCAGGCCAGCGCGGTGGTGCGGCCGGGGAACTCCACCACCTGCGTGCCGTTCAGCGGCACGATCCGCCATCCCGACGCGTCGGACTCCAGCCGCCACTGCGCCTGCGGCGAGGTGCCGGCCACGATCGGGTTCGTCGCCTCGGAGGGCTGGAAGCGGAAGCCGCTCTCCGCCGGGACGTCCTGGAAGGCGTACACCAGCTCGGCCGTGGCGTCGGGGCGCGGCACGCCCAGGATCTCCCCCGAGAGGTTGCTCACGTGCCCCATGGTGTCCACCGCGGCGATGCGGTAGCCGTAGGTGAAGCCGTTCTCGGCGCGCGTGTCCACGAAGCCGGTGCCGTCCGTCTCGCCCAGGTGGTAGAGGTAGGTGTCACCCCCGATGCGGGTGAGATAGACCACGTAGCGCGACAGGTTCACCCCGTTGGCGTCGTCGTGCCAGCGGAGGAAGAGCGCGTTGTCGAGCGCCGTCACCGAGTCCGCCACCGGCGCCGCCGGGCGCGCCGCGGAGGGGGTGCGCACCGAGACGCGGAAGTCGCTGGAGGTCTCCTGGTCGTCCGCCTCGTCGGTGGTGGCCACGTAGTACTCGTAGACCTCGTTGGGGGCCACGTTCACGTCGCGGTAGGCGCACCCCGCCTCGGTGCACGAGGTGACGGTGGCGATCAGCGAGAACACCGACGAGCTCTGCCGCTTGCCGTAGACGCGAAAGACTTCGTCGTTCCAGTCGGTGGGGGGGAGCCAGGTGATGTCGACGGCGGGCTGGCCCACGGCCTGGACGCCGCTGAAGCCCTGGAGCACCCAGGTGTAGAGGGCGTCGAGGTCGCGCGGCGCGCCGGGAGGATCGCCGAGGTCGTCGACGATGACGGTGTCACCGCACGCGGCGGTGGCGAGCAGAGCCGCCAGTGCGGCGGCGTAGCGGGCAGTGCGCATGGTCGTGCCTGAGAACGGGGGCCGGGATCGAGGACTCCGGCCAGGAGGAAGGCAACTGCCGTTCCCGGGGACGGCCGCCCCGCGCCCCGTATCCCAAGACATTATCGCAGAAAGAGTTGCACCCTCACCTCCCATCGGCACCGCACCGGCTCCTGTCACCGCCGAAGGCAGGCGGGTGTCCCTGTGCAGAGACACCCGCCGTGTAGTTCGCACTCTCGCACTCTCGCACTGCCCTACTCGTTGTTGTTCGTCTCCGGCCGGTCGGTGCCCAGGTTGCGCTCGTTGTAGTCCGCCTTCAGGTCGGGCAGGTCGATCAGGTGCACGCTGAAGGCGAACGAGGTGTTCCCCGTGGGCGTGCGGATGAAGTCGAAGTTGGCCTGCCAGCGGTACAGGTCGCGCTTGAAGTTCAGCACGTGGGTGTGGAAGCGCCGGTCCGTCACCGAGTACGCCGTCTGCCAGCTCACCGCCCAGTTGCGGGTGGGCTGGAAGGTGAGCACCCCGGCCACCTCCTGGTTCCCGCCGCTCGAGCGGACGGGAACGCTGTCCAGCCGCACCGCGCGCTCGCGCTGCAGCGAGTAGCGCATGGAGAGGCTCCACGGCCCGGCGCCCGCCTGCTGGTTGTTCCCGGTGGCGGTGGCGCCGCCCGGCGGCGCCTCGGGGGTGCGCCCCGCGCCCGCCGGGGTGTCGCCCCGCTCGGTGGCCCGGTCCGGCTCCTCGCGCCGCGCGAAGCCGAGCCAGCGGAAGAGCGCCGAGGTCTGCCCCAGGGTCAGCGAGGTGCTCACGTCGGTCAGGAAGGGGCGGAAGGCGCCCCGCCGCACCGTCCCCGGCCGGTCGCCCGGGGCGTCCTCGAACAGGTCGTGCGCGATGCTCAGGTTCACCCCGCCGAAGAGGTCCGAGCGGATGGTGTTGGTGAGGTTCGGCGAGATGAAGCCGCGCACCCCTGCGTCGTCGCGCGCGAAGTTGTAGACCACGCTGGTGGTGTTCAGCGAGAGGAGGGTGATCTTGCGCGCCTGCTGCGGCTGGGCGCGGTTCCCCAGGTTGCGGGTGGTGTCGCCCCCCACCGAGTCGCGACCGATGCTGTCGCCCGCCACCACGGCGGCGGGCGGGCCCTCCACCGGCTCCGGCACGCGCAGCTTGGCCTCGAAGGTCTGGTCCAGCCCGAGGGTGAGCGCGTTCTGCTCGCGCCCGCCCTGCAGGCCGAAGGTGCGCCGCTGCAGGTCCGTCTGCCGCACCCGCGGCGAGTAGTTGTAGGCGAGGCGGGGGCGCAGGTGGTGGCGGATGGCCGAGTAGTTCCCGAAGCCGCCGAAGAAGCCGAAGAGCTCCGTCTGCAGCGTGGCCCCGAAGGTCACCCGCGGCGACGCGGCCACCCAGGCGCCGTAGGTGTCCACCAGCGAGTCGGGGATCACCGCCGCCTCGCCCGGCGCGAAGAGCGTGTCGCGGCGGATGTACTCCTGCGAGAAGCTCAGGGAGGGCGAGAGGTGCGAGCCGCCGATCAGGTTGATCTGGTAGGCCAGTGGCAGCGAGATGCTGGCGTTCTCGCCGCGGCGGCCGGCGCGCGCCCGGCGCACCTCGGCGGAGGTCCCCGGCACCGCCAGCGAGTCGAGCGCCGCCAGCGGGTCCGTCTCGTTGCGCTGGTACGAGAAGGAGGGGGCGATGGTGAACTGCCCCAGCTGCAGCGAGGGCGAGGTGCCCACCTGGGTGGTGCGGGTGCCCTGCTGGCGCTCCAGGATCTCGTCGCTGGGCGAGCGGCGGTTGTGCGAGAGGCGCAGCGAGCCCGGCGCGAACACCACCCCCGCGAAGAGGGGGAAGGGGTTCAGGTTCAGGTTGAGGGTGGGGCTGAAGGTCTCGCTCCCGTCGGCGATGGACTGCCGCAGCTCGGCGCCGCTGCTCAGCTCGCCGAAGTCGAAGCGGCGGTTGAAGGAGAAGCTGGAGCTGATGTCCTGCGTCTGCCGGTTGGGGTCCAGGCTCTTGTTGCGCTCGAACTCCGACGACGAGGCGTAGTCCAGCCGCAGCGACAGGTCGGTGCGCTCCGAGGCGCGCCAGGCGTTGTTGCCGGCGATGCTGAAGCGGGTGCCGCCGTCGGCGTCCCAGTAGTTCTCGAAGTCGACGCCGCCGTTGAGGAAGCGCCGCCGCCAGCTGTAGGCGAAGTTGCCGCGCACCGCCGTCCAGCTCCCGCTGCGCCAGCGCCCGGTGAGCTCCAGCCCCATGTAGGGGTTGAGCGCCCAGTAGTAGCCCACGTTCGAGATCTCGCGCCCGGTGCCGCGGACGCTGCGCCCCGAGCGGGTGCGGACGATGTCGTTGATCTCGAAGCGGGGGATGAGCACGCCGCTGCGCCGCCCGCGCTCCAGGTCCTGCACGATGAAGGGGAGGACGAAGACCGGGACGTTGCGGAAGTACAGGTACGCCGGCCGCCCCACCAGCACCCGGTTCTTGATCACCATGATCCGGTCGGCCTTGAAGTGGTAGGCCGGCTCCGGGCGGTCGTCGGAGGTGAAGGTGCTGCTGGTGGCGTAGACGCGCTCGCCCGCCTCCTGGGTGACGTTCCCCTCCACGAACCAGGTGGCGCCCTCGGTGATCTTGGTGCGGGCGCCGCGCACGGTGGCCCGCTTGCGGCCGATCTCGTAGTACATCACGTCGCCCACGATCTCGCCGCCCTCGCCGGTGGCCTTGGGCTCGCCGTAGGCCTCCACGAAGTCCGCCCGCTCGCGGTAGATGAGCGAGTCGCGCGCGGTGAGCGTCTGGTCGGCGCGCTTCACCTCGGGGTTGCCGCGCAGGCGGAGCACCCGGTCCTCGGCGCGGAATTCCGCGCTGTCGCCGCGGTACTCCACCGGGGTGTACCCCTCCAGCCGCAGCAGGCGCTCCACCAGCGTGTCCGGGCGCGCCTCGGGGCGGCG
>DASUNK010000724.1:0-5428 GCA_036277195.1 Longimicrobiaceae bacterium
CCTTCCTGGCGCTCCTCCTCCAGCCCCTGGCCGAGTGGCTGCACAAGCGCGCCCGCTTCCCCTCCGGGCTGGCGCTCACCGCCGTGGTGCTGGTGGTGGTCATCGCCGGGCTGGCGGTGGTGGGGTTCATGGCGCTCTCGCTGCAGGACGTGGTGGCCGCCGCCCCCAACTACCGCGACCGGCTGACGGAGCAGCTCGGCTCCCTCACCACCTGGCTGGACGGACTGGCCCGGCGGACGGGGGTGTCCGAGCAGGGGGTCGACTTCCAGGGCCTCCCCGCCGAGGTGCTGGGGAGCCCGGGGTTCCGGCGCGCGGTCATCAGCACCTCGCAGGCGATCGCGGGCTCGCTGGGCAACCTCTTCCTCACCTTCTTCATCTTCGCCTTCGCCCTGGGCGGCGTGGTGCGGCTGGACACGAAGCTGGAGCGGAAGGGCGCTCCCACCAGGGGGCTCGAAGTCCGCTTCATGGCGTTCTCGGCCGTCATCCGGCGCTACATGGGGGTGCGCGCGGTGCTCGGCCTGGTGGCCTCGGCGCTCAACTACTTGCTGCTGCTGGTGCTGGGGGTGGACTTCGCGCTGCTCTGGGCCGTGCTCTCCTTCGTGCTGAGCTTTGTCCCCAACATCGGCTACACCCTCTCGGTCATCCCCCCGATCCTGCTGGCGCTGGTGGAGGGGGGGTGGCAGCGGGCGCTCCTGGTGTTCGTGGGCTACACCATCATCAACAACGTGGTGGACAACGTGGTGGGGCCGCGCTACGTGGGGGCGCAGATGAACATCTCGGCGCTGCTCAGCTTCCTCTCGGTGATCTTCTGGGCGTGGGTGCTGGGCCCCACCGGCGCCATCCTCTCCGTGCCGCTCACCGTCTTCATCCGCCAGGTGCTGCTCGAGCAGGGCGGCCCGCCGCCCAGCGACGCGGCCGTGCCCGCGGGCCCGGCACCGACATCGCCCCCGGTTCCCCCCGAGCCGCCCGACGCTACGCCGGCCGCGCCCGCTCCCCCTCCCGCCACGTCGCAGCCGCCCGAGTAGCAGGGCGCGCCGGCGGCACGGGCGAGGCATGCCTCGCCCCTACGAGCGCTCCAGGCCCGCGCCCTCCAGGCAGGCGCGGATCCACGGCGCCTCGCCCGCCCGCCGGCAGTCGGCGCGGATCGGCTCCGGCGTGGTGTGCATGAGCGGCAGCCGCGAGCCGATCATGCCGTAGCAGGCGGGCTTCAGCTCCGCGGGCACCCGCGCGCAGAAGGTGTGCGCCGGGTCCGTGGTCCACGACAGGTCCACGTAGAACTCCGCCGCGCCCGCCACGCACCACCCCGCCAGCTCGGGCCGCCCGGCCCGGCAGAGCGCCACCGTCTGCTCCGCCTCCGTGGGCGATTCGCTCGCCACCTGCTTGCCGAAGCCGCGGTAGCACGCGGCGGCCGCCGGGGTCTCCCGGCCGCAGGCGCGGAGGGTGGCCGCCGGGTCGCCGCCGTTGAAGGCCCACACCACCCGGTGCTGGTAGTGCCAGCACGAGGGCCGGTACTTCGCCGCCACGCTGTCGCAGGGGAAGGCGGGGTCGTCCGCACGGAAGGCGGGGCGCGGGGGCGCGGCGCCGGGCGCGTGCCCGGCCCCGGCGTGGTGCCCGTCCTCGCCCATGCCGTGCACCACGTTCTCCATGAACACGCCGTCCCAGCACTCCACCCGCCCGTCCTCGGCCGCGAGCCCATCGCACGCCCGCAGCGCGGGGGCCAGCTCGTGCCCGAAGCGCGCCATCAGCCCGTGCCCCAGGCCGTGCGCGCACTCGCGGTACTCCAGCCGCGGCGCATCGGGACGGGTGATGGCGCCGCAGAGCGCGGCCACCGAGCCGTCGTCCACCGGAGCGCGCGCGAGGTACGTCTCCAGCACGCCGTGGTAGCAGCCGGACTGGAAGCGCGGGGTGCAGTCGCGGTAGACGTCGGGGCGGCTGCCGGCGCGGAGGGCGGCCCAGCGTCCCAGGGCGTGCGCCACCTGGTGGCTCAGCATGCGGACCTCGGGGTCGCGGGCGGCCGCCCGCTCCAGCGAGTCCAGCGCCGCCGCCAGCCCGGGACCGCGCGTGGCCGCGAGCACCCCCGCCAGCCGCGGGTCGCGCAGCAGGCCGCTCACCTGCTCCGCGCCGGTGTCGGCGGCGGCGGGGGCCGTGCGCGCGGCGGGGACGGCGGCCCGCGGGTCGTTCCCGCGCGTTTCGCGGCACCTCGCCAGCGCCGCCAGCGCCAGCGCCAGCACCGCCGGCTTCCACGACCCGCTCATCGGCATCGGCTCACGCACTCCTGCGGGCGAGAGTTCCCGTTGGTGTGGGGGATGAATGTAGCGAAACGCGAGAGCCGCCGCCCGGAGATCCCGGACGGCGGCTCCAGCCTGCGCGGTGCCCCCGGATGGCTCAGGCGGCGCCGGTCAGCACGCACTCGCGGACCACCCACCCCTGCCCGGTGAGCCGCAGCGTACAGTCGAAGAACTCGGCCAGCCGCCCGTTGATGTGGAAGCCGGCGTCGAGCGTCGCCGTGCGGCCGGTGATGGTGGCCGGCCCCACGAAGAACCACTGCGCCGGCCCGCCCGTGGGGTTGTAGGTGTCCCCCGCCACCGAGATGGTGCAGTCCGAGAGCGGCACCACCGGCGGCTGGTTCCCGGCGAAGCGGGCCAGCAGCTCGGCGCTGGGGTCGTCGTTGGACTCGGGCCAGCCGGTGGAGATGCAGTACGCGTCGAAGCCCGTCGCGCCCTTGTTCTCGAAGAGCCAGCGGAAGGTGGCCTCCTGCACGTCCACCTCGCTGGTGGGCGCGGGGCGGCGCTCGTCGAAGAGCACCTGGTCGGGCGCCGCCAGCTCGGCAGACTCGCAGGCCCAGGCGCCCGCGATGAGGAGCGCGGCCGCGGCACGCGCCGCGCCGGTGCGGAGTGTGGCAAAGCTCATGGGTCGGATTCTGGTTCGGGGTGGTCCCGGATCGGGGAGATCCGTAGCAGCAGGCGGAAAAGCCGCCGGGTGCAACCTAAAGCGCGCCGCCGGAGACCGCAACGGCGCGCTCGATCGAATGCTACCGTGGACCGCTCCTCAGGGCGGGGGGATGATCCAGTTCGCGTCGTTCCCGCGCGTGTCCACGTGCACGAAGCCGCTCACCGGGTAGATCCCGATCCCGCCGCGGAAGGTGAAGTCGCTCCCGGTGTGCGGGTTCCTGAACTTCTTCCCCCGATAGCTCTTCAGCAGCGCCGCCCACTGCGACGGCTTCCCCAGCGTGCACATGAAGTCGATCGCCAGGAACTCCATGTGCTTCGACCCCTTCTCGCCGCCCACCGCCTTGTTGTACGCCGGCGAGCGGTACGTGCTCAGCAGGTGCACCGGCTTCCCGAACTCCGTCCGGAAGCGCTGCAGCACCGCGAGCGTGGGCACCAGGTTCGGCCACAGCTCCTCGGGCGGCGGCGAGTTCTTCACCCCCTTCCGCTCGCGGCTCCAGTAGGGCGTGAACTCCTTCCCCTTGAAGTTGGGGAATCCCAGCCCGTCGATGAACAGCTCCAGGCGCTCCGCCAGCGAGGGCGCCGCCCGCGTGCGGGGCCGCCTGCCCGCTTCCACCAGCCCGCCCGCCTCCGGCTGGTCCTTCTCCGTCCCCTCGCTCGTCTCCGCCACCTCCACCCGCTCGGCGATGACGAGCCGCTCCAGCGCCGCCAGCCGCTCCAGGATCTCTTCCAGCCTGGCATCCGTGCCTGCCGCCTCGGGAGAATCGCTCATGGGGGAGACTCCTTTTCCACGCATTGTAACGAAGGCCGGCCATGCCGGGATGGACCACGATACGCCGGGGACACGGCCTGAACAAGCCGGCCGAAAACGATGGAGCCCGCCGGGCGGCTGCGCCCGGCGGGCCCCGTCGCGGCCGCTAGGCCGCCGCGCCGCCTACAGCGTGCTCTTGTAGAGCAGGCGGTTGGGCGTCCCGGTCACGTTCCCCGTGATCACGTTCGCCGTGGAGTTGGTCTTGATCCACGAGTCGATGGTGGCCTGCGAGGCGTCGCCGAAGGTGGCCTTGTACAGCGCCGCCACCCCCGCCACGTGCGGCGAGGCCATCGAGGTGCCGCTGATGGTCGCCGTCGCCGTGGTCGACGTGTAGTACGCCGAGGTGATCGACGAGCCCGGCGCGTACAGGTCCACGCAGCTCCCGTAGTTCGAGTAGCTCGCCCGCGCGTCCGAGCTGGTCGAGGCCGCCACCGTGGTGGCCGCCGCCAGCGAGGCCGGCGAGGTGTTGCACGCGTTGGTGGCGCTGTTCCCCGCCGCGACCGCCGCGAACACGCCCGCGTTGATCAGGTTCTGCACCGCCGTGTTCGACGCCGACGAGAAGCCCCCGCCAAGCGACAGGTTCGCCACCGCCGGCTTGATGTGGTTGGCCCGCGTCCAGTCGATGCCGGCGATGATGGTGGAGGTGGAGCCCGAGCTGCCGCAGCCGAAGACGCGCACGCCCACGATGCGCACCCCCTTCGCCACCCCGTAGGTGGAGCCGCCCACCGTGCCGGACACGTGCGTGCCGTGGCCGTTGCAGTCGGTGGTGCCGCCGCCGATGAAGTCGCGCCCGATGCTGGCGCGCCCGCCGAACTGCGTGTGCGTGGTGCGCACGCCCGTGTCGATCACGTACACCCGCACGTTGCTCGCGGTGGCGTTGTAGGTGTAGGTGCCGGAGAGCGGACGGCTGCGCTGGTCGATGCGGTCGATCCCCCAGGTGGCGCCCGACTGCGTCGTCTCCACCGTCACCTCCTGGTCCTCCTCCACGTACTCGACGTTCGGGTTGTGCTGCAGGGCGTTGAGCTGGCCGTGGTTGAGGGTGGCCGAGAAGCCGTTGAGCGCCGAGGTGTAGACGTGCACCGGCTCCACCCCCGCGATGGCGGCCACCGAGCGGGGGTTCGCCCCCTCCTTCAGCACCACGATGTACGAGCCCTCGATGGCCTTGCCCGGGGCGGCCGCCCGCAGCGGCGCCTTCCCGGTCTGCACGCGCGTACCCACGGGTGTCTGGTCCGAGCAGGCGGCGGCGATGACGGCCGCCGACACCAGCAGGAGCGAGCTGCGCAGCTTTCGCATGTGCACCTTTCCTTGCGCTGGGGGTGTGGGTGGAGAGAGTGGCGGGGGATGGGGCACGGAATGCGCCATCCGGCACGGGGTGGCATCTCCTTTCCGCCCAACGACATGCCGAAGGCGCACCGCAGAGACGTCCGCCACGGAATGGTGCAAAGCGGCGCGTTCTGGTGCAGCCGCGGCCCGAAGCTGTCGAATGGCTCCCCCTCCCCCAGGGGTTTTTGGGGGAGGGGGTCGGGGGGAGGGGGCCCTTCCCTCGAACGAAAGCCGCCCGGCGCCGGTGCGGCGCCGGGCGGCTCCCGCGGTTCCCTCGCTACGCGCCCGAGACTACGGGCGGGTGAGGGTGAAGCTGTACGACCCGCTCCCGCGGTACGCGTAGATC
>DASUNK010000725.1:0-4242 GCA_036277195.1 Longimicrobiaceae bacterium
AGAGGAAGGTGGCCGCGGCGATGGTCTCGGCCAGCATGCGGAACTGCAGGTCGCTCTCGCGCAGCGCCTCGCCCGCCACCCGGGCGCGCTCCAGCAGGGCGCGCGCCTCGTCGGCGTCCTCGTACGCGGCGCTCACCGCGCGCAGGAAGGGCTCCCAGCCGGCGGGGAAGGGCGCGAGGGCGCCGATGTGCTGCGCGACCTGGCGGCGCAGCAGCTCGTGCACGGTGGCGGACTCGGGCGGGGCGGAGAGGTCGGTCATCCCGGCACGCACGGCCAGGGGACGGCAATGGGCCGCCGCCGCGCGGGCACGGGGCCGGCGCCGACCGGGGAGGGACACGCGGTCCGGCCGGTTCGGAGCGGCCCCGCGGGCGTTGGGGGCGGGCGGGGAACTCGAGTTTCCCGTGGGAGGGAAGATAGTCGCGCCCCGCGCCGGAGCGCAAAGCTTTTCGCGAGGGAGGGGACGCGCCGTCAGGCGGCTACCAGCAGGGGTCCTCCTCCAGCAGGGCGCGCATCCTCTCGGGGTCGAGCGGGGGGGAGAAGAAGAAGCCCTGGGCGAACTCGCACCCCAGCGCCCGCAGCTCCTCCAGCTGCGCCGCCGTCTCCACCCCCTCGGCGATCACCGCCAGCTCCAGGTTGTGGGCCAGGGTGGCCACGGTGCGCACCAGCTGCGCGGCCTCGGGCTCGACGCCCAGGCGCGCCACGAAGGAGCGGTCCACCTTCAGCGCGTCGAGGGGGAGGCGGTGCAGGGAGCTGAGCGAGGAGTAGCCGGTGCCGAAGTCGTCCATGTACACCTGCACCCCCAGCGCCTTCAGCCGCCCCAGGGTGCTGGCCGCGGCCTCCACGTTCTCCACGATCACGCTCTCCGTCACCTCCAGCCGCAGCAGCCGCGGGTCCTCGCCGGTGTCGGCCAGCGCCCCGCGCACCTGCTCCACCAGGTCCGCCTGGGAGAACTGCTTCACCGAGAGGTTGACGCTCACGTGCATCCCCACCGCGCGCGGGGCGGTGCGCCGCCACGCCTGCAGCTGCTCGCAGGCGTGGCGGATGACCCCGCGCCCCAGCAGGAGGATGAGCCCCGTCTCCTCGGCGGTGGAGACGAAGTCCACCGGGGCGATCCACCCGCGCTCGGGGTGCTGCCAGCGGAGCAGCGCCTCGGCCCCGGCGATGCGGCCGGTGCGCAGCGAGACGATCGGCTGGTAGTGGAGGGTGAACTCGCCCCGGTCCACCCCGCGGCGCAGGTCCGTCTCCATCTGCAGCCGGGTGAGCGCCAGGGCGTGCATGGCGCGGTCGAAGATCTCGTAGCGCGCCCCGCCCGCCCCCTTGGCCCGGTACATGGCCATGTCGGCGTTGCGCAGCAGGTACTCGGGGCGGCCGTACGCCTCGGAGCTGAGGGCGATGCCGATGCTGGCCGAGGTGAACACCTCGTAGCCGCTGAGCGCCACCGGGGCGGTGAGCTCGTGCTGCAGCCGCTCGGCGGCGCGCAGCGCCACCTCCACGCTCCCGATGTCGTCGAGGAGCACGGCGAACTCGTCGCCGCCGAAGCGGGCCACCGTGTCGGTCTCGCGCACGCACCCGCGCAGCCGCGCGGCCACGGCGATCAGCAGCTCGTCGCCCACGTGGTGCCCCAGCCCGTCGTTGACCACCTTGAAGCGGTCCAGGTCGAGGAAGAGGACGGCGAAGAGGTAGCGCTCGCGCCGCTTCTCGTGCAGGACCGAGCGCGCCAGCCGCTCCATGAAGAGGTAGCGGTTGGGGAGGCCGGTGAGGGCGTCGTGCAGGGCGTCGTGGCGGAGCTGCTCCTCCACGGCGCGGCGGGCGGTGATGTCGTCGGCGAAGAGGTGCACCACCCCCAGCGGCGGGTGCGGGTGGTAGGTCCAGGAGAAGATGCGGTCGTCCACCACCACCTCGATGGTGCGCAGCACCTGCCCGGTGGCGAGGGCGGTGCGCACCAGGTGGTCGTGGCCGGCGGGGAGGAACCCCTCCAGCTCGCACCCCACCTCGGCCAGGTGGTGCCCGGTGGCGGGGTTGGCGTAGGTCACCCGCCCCGCCCGGTCGCACTCCAGCACCGGGTTGGGGTTCTCGCGCGAGAAGGCGGCCAGGCGGCGGCTCTCCTCCTCGGCGCGCTTGCGCTCGGTGACGTCGGCCACCACCCCCACCACGCCGGCCACCTCGCCGTCGGCGCCGCGCAGGGGGAGGTACTGCGCCGAGACCCAGCCGCGCCGCCCGGTGCGGGGGAGGGCGTACTCCGTGTCGTGCGCCACCGCCGCCTCGCCGGCCAGGGCGCGGCGCAGCGCCTCCAGCCCCGCCGGGACCAGGCGCGGGAACACCTCCAGCACCCCGCGCCCCACCACCTCGGGCGACGCGAGGCCGGTGAGCTCGGCCAGGAAGCGGTTCCAGTGGGTGAAGCGCAGCTCGCGGTCGCAGGCGGCGATCCCCACGGCCGCGCTCTCCAGCAGCGAGTCCACCACCCCGTCGCGCACGACGGCGGCGGCGCTCTCGAGGAGGGCCAGGGTACTCTCGCGGCGTCCCTCCGCGTCCGGCACGGAGCCGGGCGGACCGCCGCCGAAGGGGATTCGACCCACGTCAGGAAAAGTTTGGCGCATCCGGAAAAGGTTCGCGCGGCCGCCGGGACCGCGGCGACTCAATCCGCACGGAGCGCACACAGTATCGCAGGAGCCACGCGGCCGTTCAAGGGCCGTGGCGGGCGCCGCCGCGGGAAATGGACGGCGGGCGCTACCCCGCTTAGCTACGCAAGGGTGGGGCCGGCGGCGCGGCGCGCGGGGAGGGGGCGCGCAAGTGGTTGCTGCTACGGAAGGAGGATCAGATCGGGGAAACGTCCATTTATGCGCCCGGGCGGGTGGGCGCCCGGGCGAAGTGCTCGGTTTGGTGCAATTTCACCAGCGGGCGCCGTCGGCCAGCAGCCTGCGCAGCGTGGCCGGGTCCGCGGGGGGCGACACCAGGTAGCCCTGCGCGAAGTCGCAGCCGATGGCGCGCACCGCCGCCAGCTGCGCCTCGGTCTCCACCCCCTCGGCGATCACCGCCAGCCCCAGCCCGCGCGCCATCACCGCGATGGTGCGCACCAGCTGCAGGGTGGCGTTCTCCGCCTCCATCCGGCTCACGAAGGAGCGGTCGACCTTCAGCGCCTTCATCGGCAGGGAGTGCAGGCAGCTGAGCGACGAGTAGCCGGTGCCGAAGTCGTCCAGCTGCATCTCCACCCCCAGCGCCTCCAGCGCCGCCAGGGTGGCGCCCGCGTGGCCGGCGCCGTCCATGATGGCGCTCTCGGTGATCTCCAGCTTGAGGTGGCGCGCCTCCAGCCCGGTCTCGGCCAGCACGGCGCTCACCCGCTCCACCAGGTCGCGCTGGTGGAACTGCTTGGCGGAGAGGTTCACGCTCACCGCCAGGTCGGAGTCGCGGAAGTCGGCGTGCCACGCCGCCAGCTGCCGGCACGCCTCGCCCAGCACCCACTCGCCCAGCGGGACGATGGCGCCCGTCTCCTCGGCCACGGGGATGAACTCGGCCGGGGCGATCAGCCCCCGCTCGGGGTGCTGCCAGCGGATGAGCGCCTCCACCCCCGCCACCTGCCCCGTCACCAGCGAGACGATCGGCTGGTAGACCAGGCGGAACTCCTGGCGCGCCAGGGCGCGGCGCAGGTCCGTCTCCATCTGCAGCCGGGCCAGCGCCTGGGCGTGCATGGCGCGGTCGAACACCTCGTAGCGCGCCACCCCCGAGCCCTTGGCCCGGTACATCGCCATGTCGGCGTTGCGCAGCAGGTACTCGGGGCGCTCGCGGGCCTCGCCCGAGGAGAGGACGATGCCGATGCTGGCCGAGGTGAAGACCTCGTAGCCGTTGAGGTTCACCGGCGCCGAGACGGCGTTGGCGATGCGCTCGGCCACCAGGGTGGCGTCGCGCAGCTCGCGCACCTCGTCGAGGAGGAGGGCGAACTCGTCGCCGCCGAAGCGGGCCACGAGGTCGGTGGCGCGCACGCAGCTGCGCAGCCGCGCCGCCACCGCCACCAGCAGCTCGTCGCCCACGTGGTGGCCGAGCGAGTCGTTGACCACCTTGAAGCGGTCCAGGTCGACGAAGAGCGCGGCGACACCGTCGGTGGCCGATGCGAAGGCGCTCTCCATCCGGGTCAGGAACAGCGCGCGGCTGGCCAGTCCGGTGAGCGAGTCGTGGAAGGCCTGGTTCATCGCCTCGAGGGTGTTGGCGTCGGTGATCGCCAGGCTGACGTGCTCGGCGAACGCCTTG
>DASUNK010000726.1:0-10629 GCA_036277195.1 Longimicrobiaceae bacterium
CCCGTGCAGGTGGTGGTCGTCCCCATCTTCCGCAAGGACGAGGAGCGGGCGCTGGTGATGGAGCGCGCGCGAGAGATCGCCGGCGCGCTGCGCCCCCTGCGGGTGCACGTGGACGACCGCGAGAACCTGAGCCCCGGGGCCAAGTTCTACGAGTGGGAGCTGAAGGGGGTGCCCTTCCGCGTGGAGATCGGCCCCAAGGACATCGCCAAGCAGCAGGTGGTGCTGGTGCGCCGGGTGGCCGCCGAGGGCGAGGAGCGCAAGCAGTTCATCCCCGAGACGGTGCTGCTGGGGACGATGGAGCAGCGGCTGGAGGAGTACCAGCGCTGGCTGCTGGAGCGCGCCCGCCGCCGCCGCGAGGAGAACTCGCACCGCGGGGTGGAGACTTGGGACCGGCTGCGCGAGCTGATCGAGGGCCCCGGCGGGTTCGTGTACACCGGGTTCTGCGGCTCGCCCGAGTGCGAGGCGCGGGTGAAGGACGAGCTGAAGGCCACCTCGCGGGTGATGCCCGGGGAGGAGTTCCGCTCGCCCCAGGCGCCCGCCACGTGCGTGGTCTGCGGCGCCCCCTCGCAGGCCGAGATCATCTGGGCCCGCGCGTACTGAGCGAACGAGGATGGCGATCGACGAAGTGGCCGCACCCGCGCCCGGGGTGACCGAGACCGAGGCGCAGGCGTTCCCCCGCCGCGACGGCGTGCTGCACTGCGAGGAGGTGCCGCTGCCGGAGCTGGTGGCGCGCTGGGGCACGCCCCTCTACGTCTACAGCGCCGGCGCGATCCGCGAGCGCTACCACGAGCTGGACCGGGCGCTGGCCCCGGTGCCGCACCTCATCGCCTACTCGGTGAAGGCCAACGGCAACCTGGGCGTGCTGCGCACCCTGGCCGCGCTCGGCGCGGGGGCCGACGTGGTCTCCGGCGGCGAGCTGCACCGCGCCCGGCTGGCCGGCATCCCCGGCGAGCGCATCGTCTTCAGCGGGGTGGGGAAGACGGTCACCGAGCTCGCCGCCGGGCTGGCCGAGGGGATCTACGCCTTCAACGTCGAGTCCGAGGGCGAGCTGTGCGCCCTCTCGGACCTGGCGTGCGCCATGGAGAAGAAGGCGCCCGTGGCGCTGCGGGTGAACCCGGACATCGACTCTCCCACCCCTCACGCCTACACGCGCACCGGGCACGCGGCCACCAAGTTCGGCATCGCCGCCGAGCGGGCGCGCACCCTGTACTGCATCGCCGCCAAGCTGCCGGGGATCCGCGTCCGCGGGGTGGACGTGCACATCGGCTCGCAGATCCTGGAGCTGGAGCCGTTCCGCCGCGCCCTGGCGCACGTGCTGGACTTGGTGCACTGCCTGAAGCAGGAGGAGATCCCGCTGGAGTTCCTCGACCTGGGCGGGGGACTGGGGATCAGCTACGCGGGCGAGGAGCGGCTCACCGCGGCCGCCTTCGCCGAGGCCATCCTCCCCGAGGTGGCCGAGACGGGGCTGAAGCTGGTGGTGGAGCCGGGGCGCTTCCTGGTGGGCGAGGCGGGGGTGCTGCTCACCCGCGTGCTGTACGTGAAGGAGGGGGGCGGCAAGCGCTTCGTGATCACCGACGCGGGGATGAACGACCTGATCCGCCCCAGCCACTACTCCGGCTGGCACGCGGTGGAGCCGGTGACCTCGGAGGGGCGCCCGCGCGGGAAGGTGGACGTGGTGGGGCCGATCTGCGAGACGGGCGACTTCCTGGCGCTGGACCGCGACATGGAGCTGCCCCGGCAGGGGGAGCTGCTGGCGATCCACACCGTGGGGGCGTACGGCTTCTCGATGTCGAGCCAGTACAACCAGCGGCCGCGCCCGGCGGAGGTGCTGGTGGACGGCGCCGACGCCCGCCTGGTGCGCCGCCGCGAGAGCCTGGAAGACCTGGTGGCGGCGGAGGTGGAGCTGTAGGCAGATCCGTTCCGGCCCCTCGCGTCGTATTCTCGCGGACCAGCATCGGCCGCGTCTTCGCTCGCACACTTCCGCGGTCGCATTCCTTCGCCCACCCACCAGCATCGGGGAGGCTCCACATGTCCAGCAGCGAAACCGTCCGGGCCGCGTACGAGGCCTTCAACGCGCGCGACTTCGACGCCGCGGCCGCGCTCGTCACCGGCGACTTCACCATGGAGGTGATCGCCACGGGCGAGACCTTCAACGGGCCGGACGGCCTGCGCGCCTTCCTGCAGGGGTGGGCCACGGCCTTCCCGGACGCGCACGTAGAGGTGCGCAGCGTGGTGGCGGAGGACGACCGCGCCACCGCGGAGTTCGTGGGCCGCGGGAGGCAGACCGGGCCCTTCCCCACGCCGGCGGGCGAGCTGCCCCCCACCGGGCGGCCGCTGGAGCTCCGCTTCGTGGACGCCTGGGAGCTGCGCGAGGGGCGGCTGGCGCGGATGCGCACCTACTTCGACGCCGCCACGCTCCTGGGGCAGCTCGGCGTGCTCCCCGGCGAGCGCGAGGCGGCCAACAAGGCGCTGGCCCGCCGCTGGTTCGCGGCCATGTCCGAGGGCGACGCGGCCACGCTGGTGGCGAGCTGCGCGCCCGGCGCGCGCTTCCACATGGGCGGGCGGACGCAGAGCTTCGAGGAGGTGGGCGGGGTGATCGCCGCCTTCCGCGAGGGGATGCCGGACCTGCGCTTCGTGGTGGAGGACGTGGTGGCCGAGGGCGACCGGGTGGTGACGCGCTGGGCGGCCGAGGGGACGCACACCGGCGTGCTGCTGGGCATTCCGCCCACCGGCCGGCGGGTGCGCATGCCGGCCACCAGCGTGTGGCGCGTGGTCGACGGGCGCCTGGCGGAGGACTGGGTGAACGAGGACATGTACGGGCTGCTCCAGCAGGTGGGGGCCATCCCGGCGCCGGAGCAGGCGACGGCGTGACAGGGTGCGAAGTGCGACGTGCGAAGTGCGAAGTGCGACGGAACCGGTAGCCGTGAGCCTTGCCCGATCGGTGGGTGAGCACCGAGCTTGGTAAGGAGCCTGCACGGCACTACCTTCCACTTCGCACTTCGCACTTCGCACTTCGCACTTTCGCACTTTCGCACTTTCGCACTTTCGCACTTCCCCATGCCCACCTCTCCCGAGGTACTCGAGGACCTCGTCTGGTCCGCGTACGAGAAGTTCAACGAGCGCGACTTCGAGGGCTCCGTCGCGCTCTGCCACGACGACTGCGTGCTGTACGACATGGCCACCGGCGCGCAGTTCCCCGGGAAGGAGGGGTGGCGGCTCTTCATGCACCTGTGGGTGACCGCCTTCCCCGACTGCCGCGTGGAGCACCTCGACTCCTTCGCGCGCGGCGACACCGTCGCCATCGAGTTCGTGGGACGCGGCACCCACACCGGCCCGCTGCTCACGCTGGAGGGCGAGATCCCGCCCACCGGCCGCAGCGTGGAGTGGCGCATCTGCGACATCAAGCGGGTGAAGGACGGGCAGGTGATCGAGGGGCGCGCCTACACCGACGTCGCCACCGTCTTCCGCCAACTGGGCGTCATCCCCGAGCGGCTGCTGGACCTGGGGCGGGCGGCCGGCGCCGCCGCGTCCGAGCAGGAGGCCAACCAGGCGCTGGCGCTGCGCTGGTTCGACGCGCTCTCGCGCGGCGACCTGGACGTGCTGGACGAGGTGTTCGCGCCGGACTACGTGCTGCACATGGCCGGCGGGCCGGCCGGGGTGAGCGGGCCCGAGGCCATCCGCGTGGTGGTGGAGTCGTTCCGCTTCGCCTTCCCGGACCTGCGCTTCACCGTGCAGGGCGCGGTGGCCGAGGGCGACACGGTGGTGGTGCGGTGGGTGGCCGAGGGGACGCAGCACGGCCCGCTCCTGGGGCGCCTCCCCAGCGACCGGCGCGCGCGCTGGACGGGGATGAGCTGGCTGCGCTTCGCCGGCGGGAAGATCATCGAAGACTGGGTGGACACCGACCTGCTGGGGATGATGCAGCAGCTCGGCATCCTGGCCCCCGCCGCAGCAGAGCCCGGCTGATCCGTCAGTCGGGCTCTGCTGCTAGCGCTGGCCGGCGGCGGCCTCGGCCCGCGCCGCGGCGGCGCCCTCGCGGTCGAAGCGGTCGACGGTGGCGGAGAGGGGCTCCGGCGCGCGGAACGGAGCGGCGCGCGATTCCGCCTCGCGCTCGAACGCCGCCGCCACCTGGCCGTAGTCCGAGCCGGGGTGCCAGAAGATCCAGTCTTCCAATCCCAGGTCGTACACGGCTCGCACCTGCTCGCGCGCCTGCGCGGGGCCGTAGGGGAAGCCGCGGTCGTTCCAGGTGGCGGTGAACGCCTGCAGCCAGGGGACGATGCGCGCCGGCTCCACCCCCGCCGCCGCCAGCCGCTCGTTGCGGATGACCCCCATCCCCACCGAGCGGTACACCGTCTCGTACGGCATGCGGTTGGGCCGCGGCACCCCCGCCAGGTGCGTGGGGAAGTAGTGCGACGGGTAGACCATCGGCAGCACGTGGTCCAGCGTGGACGAGAGCGTCTCCCACTGCTGTCCGATCCCCACGTCGCGCGACTCGTTCATCGACAGCCCGAACAGGTCCGCCGTCACCGTGGCGCCCAGGGGGCGCAGCCGCCTCCCGGCCTCGGCCAGGAAGCCGGCGATGGCGTCGGTGCGCTCGCCCAGCGCGTGCGGGTGCACCTGCCGCGGGAGCGAGCGGTACGCCTCGGGGAAGCGCACGTAGTCGAACTGCACCTCGCGGAAGCCGGCACGCACGGCCTCCTCGGCGATGTCGAGGTTGTACTCCCACACCGCGGGGTCCCACGGGCTCACCCAGCTGATCCCCTGGCGGTCGCGCCAGAGCCCGCCCGCGGGCGTCTGGATCGACCACTCGGGACGCGCGCGGGAGAGGCGCGGGTCCTTGAACACCACCACGCGGGCGATGGCGTGCACCCCGTGCGCGCGCAGCGTGTCCACCAGCGCCGCCAGGTCGCGGATGGGGATGCTCTTCCGGTGCGTGGCCTCCAGCGCCAGCGGGAGGGAGCTCTGGTAGCGCACCCCGTCCTCGTCCTTCACGTCCACCACGAAGGCGTTGATCTCCGTGCTGTCGGCCAGGGCCAGCAGCTCGGCGCGGCGGCGCGGGTCGCCCGCGGCATAGGCGTTGACGTAGATGCCGCGGATGAGCGGCGGCATGGCGTCGCGCGGGCGGGCCGGGGGCGGCGCCTGGCGCGGCGGCGCGGCCTGCGGGAGCGCCCCGGAGGGCGCGGCCACCAGCGCACTGGCCAGGGCGGCCTCGGCGCGTCCGGGCGGCGTGTCGGCGTCGATGCAGGCGGCTGCGGCGAGTGGGAGGATGGCGCACAGCAGGGCGCGCGTCGGCAGCGGGGACGGCGGCACGGCGGACCTGGCTTTCCGGCGAAGGGTGGAGCGTTTTTCAGGGGACGACGGACCGCTGGACGGGCAAATTTTCGCCACGCGAAAACGATGCCGCTGGGAGAGCCTGGGGGCGGCTGGCACCGCACCGCGGCGGACGGTATCTTCCCGCACCTTTCTCCCCCGCGGCAACGGAGGCACGTGGACCCCAACCGCATCCTCATCCTCGACTACGGCTCGCAGTTCACGCAGCTCATCGCGCGGCGCATCCGCGAGGAGCACGTCTACTGCGAGATCCACCCGCCCACGCGCACGCTCGACTGGATCCGCGCGTGGGAGCCGAAGGGCATCATCTTCTCCGGCGGCCCCTCCTCCGTCTACGGCGACGACGTGCCCACCGCCGAGCCCCGGCTCCTGCGCCTGGGCGTGCCCGTGCTGGGCGTGTGCTACGGCATGCAGCTCATCACCTTCCTGGAAGGCGGCACGGTGGAGCCCGGGCGGCGCGAGTACGGCCGCGCGCAGGTGGAGGTGCGCGAGGCCACCGGCATCTTCTCCGGCTTCCGCCCGGGCGAGAGCACGCAGGTGTGGATGAGCCACGGCGACCACGTGGTGGAGCCCCCGCCCGGGTACCGGCTGCTGGCGAGCAGCGAGGGGCTCCCATGGGCCGCCTTCGCCGCCGAGGATCGGCCCATCTACGGCGTCCTGTTCCACCTGGAGGTGGCGCACACCACGCGCGGCGCCGAGATCTTGTCGAACTTCCTCTTCGGCGTGTGCGGCTGCCAGCCCACCTGGACGGCGGGGTCGTTCATCGACACCGAGCTGGAGAAGATCCGGCGCACGGTGGGCGGCGCCCGCGCCGTCTGCGGGCTCTCGGGCGGGGTGGACTCGGCGGTGGCCGCCACGCTGGTGCACCGCGCCCTTGGCGACCGCCTCACCAACATCTTCGTGGACACCGGGCTGCTGCGGCAGGGCGAGCGCGAGGCGGTGGAGCGCACCTTCCGCGCGCACCTGGGGATGCGGCTGGAGGTGGTGGACGCCTCGGCGCGCTTCCTGGAGCGGCTGCGCGGCGTGGAGGAGCCCGAGGAGAAGCGGCGCATCATCGGCCACACCTTCATCGACGTCTTCGAGGAGGCCGCCGACCGCATCGGCGCGGACGCGCGCTTCCTGGTGCAGGGGACGCTCTACCCGGACGTCATCGAGTCGCTCTCGGTGAAGGGGCCCTCGGCCACCATCAAGACGCACCACAACGTGGGCGGGCTGAAGCCGGGGATGAAGTTCGAGCTGATCGAGCCGCTGCGCGAGCTGTTCAAGGACGAGGTGCGGCAGGTGGGGCGCGAGCTGGGGCTGCCGCACGAGATGGTGGGACGCCACCCCTTCCCGGGGCCGGGGCTGGCCATCCGCGTGCTAGGACCGGTGGACGAGCGCGAGCTCGCCATCCTGCGCCAGGCGGACGCCATCTACCTGGAGGAGATCCGCGCGGCCGGGCTGTACGACGAGATCTGGCAGGCGTTCGCCGTGCTGCTGCCGGTGCGCTCGGTGGGGGTGATGGGGGACGAGCGCACCTACGAGAACGTGTGCGCGCTGCGCGCGGTCACCAGCCGCGACGGGATGACGGCGGACTGGTACGCCTTCCCGCCCGAGGTGCTGGCGCGCATCTCCACGCGCATCATCAACGAGGTGGGCGGCATCAACCGGGTGGTGTACGACGTCAGCTCCAAGCCGCCCGCCACCATCGAGTGGGAGTAGAGGAGGACCGGATGGCCGAAGGAGCCTGCACCCACCTCGAGGTGGTCACCGATGTCACCCACGCCGCGCGCCGCGAGTGCGGGGAGTGCGTGAAGACGGGCGCGCGGTGGGTGCACCTGCGTACCTGCCAGGCGTGCGGCGCCACGCTCTGCTGCGACAGCTCGCCGAACCGCCACGCCACCGCGCACGCGCGCGCCACCGGGCACCCGGTGGTGGCCTCGGCGGAGCCGGGGGAACGCTGGCTCTACTGCTACCCGGACGACCTCTTCGCGCGGTACTGAACGCCGCCCCATGGAGCCTACCCTCCGCCTGCGCATCAAGGTCTGCTGCATCGCCGACGTGGACGAGGCGTGGACCGCCTCGGCGCCGGCACCTCGTACCGAGGAATCGGTCGGGTTTGTACTCTTTGTTCTGTAACGTTCTCTTCACACAGGATGAAAACGATCTCGAAATCGCGGAGTCTTCTCACTTCGGGGCTTGCCTGCTTCATACTTGCGGCATGTGAGGATGGGCCGACGGCCGCAACCGTTCGAGCTTCCGTAGGTCCCGCATTCGACGGCGGGGCGACATTCGGGTCGGGAGGCCGCGTGGAGGATCCCAGCAGCGCAACGGCTGGCGTCTCGTCGGAGACGACGGCCAACGACAGCATGACGGCCGCGCGTGGCGGTCACCTGCTCGGTTCGGGTGGCTGAGCGGGTCGGCGAGATCGCCCAGGCCACTCTGCACGATCAGAAGCACGCGGTGCGCGCCGGTCGCTACTCTCTACATGCCTGCTGGCCGGGAGCGTTTCCGACCGCTCCGTCAGTTGCCGGCGTTCCGTCGCTTCCGCTTCGCGAGTTCACGTCCCGGGAAGTTACCGGGCTCGGCGTCGATCTCCTCGTCCGTGTAGGTCTCCCAGAACGGAACCCAAACTTCGTCTAAGATTGCTTGGAGTTGTGGATGGCCCACCTGAACCAGCAGGCCGCGCTGCTGTCCGGGCTCCGGCATCTGAAAGTTCTCGAGGATACCCGAGCGCTCGGCGGCCGGATACATGCTCAGGAGGCGCTCGAGTGCGTCGGCGTCATACCAGGGCAAGAGCCTGGCTCGATCCGACGCTGTCAACCGGAATGACGGATCGGGCGTGAAAACGAACGAGGAGTTGGATTCCGGCATTGTTCATGTCCTCTGAAGATTCCTCGCGCTTCCCGGGTCCCGCACTTCAAGTGCCGGAAGATAAGTGCGACTGATGGAGCCCACCCTCCGCCCGCGTATCAAGGTCTGCTGCATCGCCGACGTGGACGAGGCGTGGACCGCCATCCGCGCCGGCGCGTCGGCGCTCGGGCTGGTGTCGAACATGGGCGTGGGGCCCGGGATCATCGCCGACGAGCGCATCGACGAGATCGCCGCGCGCATTCCGCCGGGCATCGCCAGCTTTTTGCTCACCGCGAAGAACGACGCCGCGTCGCTGATCGCCATGCAGCGGCGCAGCGGCGCCAACACCCTCCAGCTCTGCGACCGCGTGGACTCCGCGGTGCGCCGCGAGGTGCGCGCCGCGCTCCCCGGGATCGCGCTGGTGCAGGTGGTGCACGTCAGCGGCCCGGAGTCGCTCGACGAGGCGCTGGCGGTCGCGCCGGAGGTCAACGCCATCCTGCTCGACTCCGGCACCCCCGGCGTGCCCGGTGGGCTGCTGGGAGGCACCGGGCGCGTGCACGACTGGGAAGTCAGCCGCCGCATCCGCGAGGCCGTGGACGTGCCGGTGTACCTGGCGGGCGGGCTGCGCGCGGACAACGTGGCCGAGGCCATCCGCCAGGTGCGCCCCTTCGGGCTGGACCTGTGCACCGGGCTGCGCACCGACGGCCGGCTCGACCCCGACAAGCTCTCGCGCTTCTTCGCCGCCGTCGCCGCGGCGTGAATCCCCCGAAGCCTAAACGTTTGCCGCCGATCCACGGATCGCCTGCTACGGAGCGGGAGCTTGTACTGACGGGTCCCGCCGCCGAACTTCAAAGAGATTGGAAGCAGTGCTCGGAACCTAGGCCGCAGGAGGAGACGCCCCCATGCCCAAGCTGAAGCTGAACCCCGATGAGCTCAAGGTGAGCTCGTTCCCCACCAACTCCGCCGAGCCGCGGGAGTGGTTCGGTCCGACGACGACGCAGAGCCGGGAGCCCACCTGCACCGAGTACACGCTCTGCAACCCGATCATGTGCTGAGCGTCCGCAGGCAGGACGAGACGCGCGTGGGGCCCCGGACGGACTCCGGGGCCCCACGTGCATTCGTCGAGATCGGCAGCCCCCGAGCGATGCGGGCACGGGCGACGCATGCGTCGCACCCTACAGGCGTGCTGGGCGTCCGTATCGTTTCCGACAGCCTGTCCGCCGGTGTGCACCGGCCCAGCCTTGCAGTCCGTGAAGGCGGACTTCGTGCTGTTGTTGCCGCGATTTTAATCGCCCGGGAGCGGTGAGGCGCCGTCGTCCACGCGGAAGCGCGCCACCAGCTCGCGCAGCCGCCCCGCCAGCGCGCTGAGCGTCTCGCGCGCGGGGGTCGCGTCGTCCGCCGCCTCGCCGTTGCGCCGGCCGCTGGAGAGCGCCGCGACGGTGTCCATCATCCCCTCCAGCTGCGCCGCCAGCGCCGCCATCTCCTCGGCGGCGGCGGCGTTCTCCTCCGCCACCGCGGCGACGCTCCCGATCACCCCCGTGGCCTCGCCCACCCGCTCGGCGATGCGCCGGGTCTCGGCGTGCAGCCCCTGCACCTGCCCCTCGGCCGACTCCAGCGCGCGGAAGATGGCGTCGAGCGCGGCCCCCACCTCGCGCGCCCGCCCGGTGGTGCCCTCGACCTCGGCGGCGCTGCGCTCGATGGCCGCCACGGTGTGGTCGATCTCGGCCTGCATCTCGCCCACCACCGCCACGGCGCTCGATGCCGCCCCGGCCGCGCCCTCGGCCAGCTTGCGCACCTCCTCGGCCACCACCGAGAAGCCGCGCCCCGCCTCGCCGGCCCGGGCCGCCTCGATGGCCGCGTTCAGCGCCAGCAGGTTGGTCTGCGCGGAGATCCCGGTGATGGTCTCCACCAGCGCCTGCACCTGCTGCGAGTGCCGCCGCAGCGCCCGCACCTGCGCCGTGTTCTCCAGCACCACCCGCCCCACCTCGCCGGTGGCGCGGGCGATCTCGGTGACGGTGGCGCCCCCGCCCCGCACGGTGGCGACCGTCTGCCGCAGCGAGGCGGAGACCCGCTCCGCCCCCTCGGCCATGCTGGCGGCGGAGGCGGCGATCCCCTCCGTCTGGTGCAGCGCGTGCTGGGCGGAGGCGGACTGCTCCTGCGCCCCGGCGGTGATCTGCCCCACCGCGCTGTTGAGGTGTCCCACCGCCTCGCGCGTCTCCCAGGCGAGCGACGAGATCTCGCCGCTGTGGCCGCCCAGCGTCTCGGCGGTGCGCTGGATCTGCCCCAGCAGCGTGCGCAGGTCGAGCGCCATGCGGTTGAAGTCGCGCGCCATCTCGCCCACCTCGTCGCGCGCGGCCACCCGCACCTCCTCGCCCGTCAGGTCGCCCGCGGCGATGCGGCGCGCCGTGGCGGCCACGCGCGTCACCGGCTCGCGCACCGCGCGGTCCAGCAGGTAGGTCACCGCCAGCC
>DASUNK010000727.1:0-3095 GCA_036277195.1 Longimicrobiaceae bacterium
TCCAGCGCCGGACCGTCGACGTCGAGCGCCACCACGCGCGCCCCCCGCTCCGCCAGCATCCGCGCCGTCGCCAGCCCGATGCCGCTGGCGGCGCCGGTCACCACCACCCGCCGCCCTTCCAGTCCCCTCATCCCCGGACCCCTCATTCGTACATGCCGGCCTCGACCATCTGGCGGATGCGGGGGACGTCGTTGCCGAAGACGCCCAGCGCCAGCATCAGCTCGATGCGCGCCTGCTGCCCCGTCATGTGGTCCGCGAAGATGGCCCCCATCTCCCGCAGCTGGTGTCCCCCGCCCTCGTAGGCGTACGTGTCCAGCACCCGCCCGCGCAGCGAGCGCGAGGTGATGAGCACGGGCTTCCCCGCCTCCACCCAGCGCCGTATCCCCGGCACCACCGCCGGCGGCACGTTCCCCCGCCCCAGCGCCTCCAGCACGATCCCCGCCGCGCCCGTGTCCAGGCTGCACTCCACCAGCCGCGCGTCCGCCCCCGCCACCACCTTGATCAGGTCCACCGGCGTGGCGGGGCGCTCCGGCGCCAGGATCGGCTTGCGGCGCGACTCGCGGTAGAAGAGCACTCGCCCCTTGTCGGTGATCCCCAGCGGCCCCCAGTTGGGCGACATGAAGGTGCCCGCGGCCTCGGCGTGCGTCTTCACCACCTCGGCGCCCTGCACGATCTCCTCGTCCATCACCACCATGGTGCCCCGTCCGTGCGCCTCGGGGGCGGCGGCCACCTCCACCGCGGCCATCAGGTTGGCCGGGCCGTCCCACGACAGCTCCGACGAGTTGCGCATGGCGCCGGTGACCACCACGGGGGTGCGCGGCGGGAGCGAGCGGTCCAGCAGGTACGCCGTCTCCTCGATGGTGTCGGTGCCGTGGGTGACCACGACGCCGTCCACCCCGTCGCCCATGGCTGCGATGACGGCGCGGCGCAGCTCCCAGGCACGCTCGATGGTCATGTGCGGCCCGGGATAGCGCCCGAACTCGCGCACCTCGAGCCGCGCCACCCGCTCGATCCCCGGCACCGCGCGCACGATCTCGCCGCCGGTGAGGCTGGGGACGGCCCCGCCGCGCTCCGGGTCGAAGCGCATGGAGATGGTGCCGCCCGCGGCCAGCAGCAGCACGCGCGGCAGGTCGCCGGCGTCGCCGTCCTCAGCCACCGAGCACGCTCCCGCCGTTGACGCTCAGCACCGCGCCGGTGACGTGCCGCGCCAGCGTGGAGCAGAGGAAGACGATGGGGCCGGCCACGTCCTCGGCGGTGGCGACGCGCCCCAGCGGGATGGAGGCCTCGATGCGCTCGCGCCCGCCGCCGGCGAGCGCGCCCTCCACCATGTCCGTGTCCACCCAGCCGGGCGCCACGCAGTTGACGGTGACGCCGCGGGGCGCCAGCTCCACCGCCACCGACTTGACCAGGGCGATGAGGGCGCCCTTGGAGGCGGCGTAGTCGGCGTGGAAGGGCTCGCCGCGCTGCCCGGCCGTGGAGGAGACCACCACGATGCGCCCGCCGTCGCCGATGAAGCGGGCGGCCAGGCGCACGGTGTGGAAGACGGAAGAGAGGTTGGCGGTGAGGGTGCGGCTCCACTGCTCGTCGGTGAGCGTGGCGATCGGCGTCTCATCGGGGGGCCAGACGCCGGCGTTGGCGACGAACACGTCCACCCCGCCCAGCTCCACCAGGCAGCGCTCGAACACCAGCTCGGCGCCCCAGGGGGTGCCCAGGTCCGCGGCCTGGGCGAAGCCGCGGCGGCGCAGGCGGCGCACCTCGGCCACCACCTCCTCGGCCTCGGCCTCGCGGTGCTGGTAGCCGATGCCCACGTCGGCGCCGGCGCGGGCCAGGAGCAGTGCGGCGGCACGGCCGATGCCGCGCGAGCCGCCGGTCACCAGGGCGCGGCGGCCCTCCAGCCCCAGGCTCAGGCCGGCGTCCACTTGCCCCCCAGCTCGCTCGCGTGGTGGCGCTCGGTGTCCAAGATCTCCTCCAGCAGGGTTCGGGTGTGGGCGTCCAGCTCCTCGGCGAGGAGGGCCTCGTAGCGCCGCACCTCCGCCTCCTCGCGCGGGCGGGCGACGGCCTCCCAGTGGTCGTAGTCCTCCGGCACGCCGCGCACGTGCGAGAGGTCCGCGGGATGGGCGTCGAGCTCCAGCAGGCGCGCGGTGAGGCGCGAGAGGTGGTGCTGCTCGTCGGCGTGCAGCTCGTTGAAGCGCTCGCTCAGGGCGTCGTGGCCGCGCACCTCGGCCTCGGCGGCGAGCGAGCGGTAGAATACCGCCTGCGCCTTCTCGGCCTCGCGCGCGGTCTCGAGGGCGTGGGCCAGGTCGAAGGTCGAAGTCATCAGGAGAAGGAAGATCCTCTGATACTTTGCGCTCTGACCGGAGCGCGACAAGATTGTGTGGCGGCGCGGTTCCGGCAAATCGGCGGATGAAAACGAGCGCCCGCCCCGAACTCTCGGGGGCGGGCGCTCGGTCTTTCGTTGCGATGGTCAGGAGTCGGCCGGGCAGGGTCCCAGGTCCGGGGCGGCGAAGGAGCCTTCGATGGCGCCGCTCTCACCGGCCTGCGCACCCGCGGAGTCCGTACGGCCGTAGGTGACGAAGATGCGGAAGCGCCCGTGCTGGACGCCATCCGCTACCTGGTTGATGGTCACCGTGCCGCTGTCCACCGAGGCCATGCGGAAGGCACGCGGCCCGGTGAAGACCACGGGCGCGCCCCACACCGCGTTCCCGCCGCGCCCGCGCGCCTCCTCGGGCGCCAGCACGGGGAAGGTGGTGCCGGGCACCGGCGCCGCCTGCGAGAAGCGCCCCAGGATGATCCGCCCCTCGTCGTCCGCGTCCGAGAGCGTGTAGAGCGCGCCGGTCCCCTGCGTGCAGTACGCGGCGCTTCCCTCCAGCTCCACGTCCACCACGCCCTGCGTCCGCGCGGCGAACGCGGACCCGCCGCCCGCCGGGCGGGCGCATGCCGCGAAGAGGGCCACGGCGGCTGCGAGCGGAAGTACGCGCATGGGATTCAGGGATGATCTGGACGCCGGGTGGAATGCGTGAAGATGCGGCGTCAGGGCAGGTGGGGCAATGTTCGAGGCTGGCGGCCGGTGCGGAGCCGGAACCCGCACCGGCCGC
>DASUNK010000728.1:0-2787 GCA_036277195.1 Longimicrobiaceae bacterium
GCCGGTCCCACGCCGCAGGCTCGCGGTAGATGAAGGCCTTCAGCTCCTCGGCGTTGCGCGCCCGCGGGCCGGCCACCAGGTACGAGCAGAGGGTGAAGGGCGCGCCGACGAAGCCCAGCACCGGCACCTCCAGCCGTGCCACCAGCAGCCGGATCTGCTCGAGGATGAAGTCCATCGCCACCCGCGGGTCGAAGGGCGTCATCCGGTCCACGTCCGCGGGGCCGCGGATCGGCGGGTCCACCACCGGGCCCACCCCGGCGCGCATCTCCACCTGGAAGCCCGCGCCGAAGAAGGGGGTGGAGAGGTCGTTGTAGAGGACGCAGGCGTCGACCGCGTAGTAGTCCAGCGGCATGGCGGTGACCTCGGCCGCGCGCTCCGGCTGCCGCAGGATGTCGAACATCCCCACGTCCGCCCGCAGCTCGCGGTAGCGCGGGAGCGAGCGGCCCGCCTGGCGCATGAACCAGACGGGCGTGGCGTCCGCCGGCTCGCGCCGGAGCGCCCGCAGGATGCGATCGTTCATCACGTCCGGGAGAAGATTGTGCGAACCCCGGACACCCCCGGAGCCGCGGGAGGATACCGCCCGTCCCCACGCGCGGCAAGGAAGGACGGTCAGGCGTAGCGCCCGATCTCGGCGGGCATGCGGACGCGGTAGTGGCGGGTCATCTGCAGCTGCGCGCCGCCGCGCAGCACCACCAGGTGGTTCCCCGCGAACCAGGGCAGGATCTCCTGCACCCGCTCCAGGTTGACGATGGTGGAGCGGTGGATGCGCAGGAACTGCCGCGGGTCGAGGCGCTCGGCCAGGTTGCGGAGCGTCTCGCGGATCAGGCAGCTGCGCTCGCCCACGTGCAGCCGCACGTAGTTCCCCTCCGCCTGCACCCAGTCGACGTCGCCCACGCGCAGCAGCACGATGCGCCCGCCAAAGGCCACCATCAGCCAGGCGAGGTAGGGCGGGTCGCCCTCCGCCACCGCACGCGCCTCGCGCGATTCCCTCGCCAGCACGATCGGACCCGCTGCACTCACCGGACGCCCCCTGGAACCCGGTCACGGTCCCGCGCGTACGCCGGGCAGGACCTCATCTCTCGTCCGTAGACGATCGCTCCGCCGGGGCGGCGCTGTCTTGAACGCGGGGGCGCAGGCGTTGAACGTTCGTGCGCGCTTCAACAGCCATCGAGGGAGAAGCCGGGATGAGACAGCGTACGAGGAGCGCGGTGCCGGTGACGATGGGGAGCCCGCGCTTCCGCAGCGCCGCCACCGCCACCTGCCTGGTGACGGAGGCGTGGTTCCCGCCGGGCGCCGTGCTGGAGCCGCACACGCACGAACGCACCGTCTTCTCCACCATGCTGGAGGGCGGCTTCGAGTCCGCCATCGCCGGGCGCTCGCTGGCGTGCACGCCCGGGAGCGCGTGGACCGAGCCGGCGGAGGAGAAGCACGCCAACTACGTCGGCCGGACCGCGGCGCGCGTGGTGATCGTGCAGCCGGACCCGGCGCGGGAGGACGTGTTCGCTCCCTTCGCGCGCCTCATCGGCGAGGTCCACCTCCTCCCCGGCGCGCCGGTGCTCGAGGACGCCTGGCGGCTGCTCCGCGAGCTGGAGACGGCCGACGCGCTGACGCCGCTGGCCATCGACGCCTGCGTGGTGGGG
Organism: Longimicrobiaceae bacterium; assembly: GCA_036277195.1. Lineage (GTDB taxonomy): Bacteria > Gemmatimonadota > Gemmatimonadetes > Longimicrobiales > Longimicrobiaceae > Longimicrobium. The sequence goes on from DASUNK010000728.1 coordinate 1,641, forward strand.
ATGATGACGGCCGTCACGCGCACCGCGTTCGAGCGCGCGCACCACGCGCCGCCGCCGCCCTGGCTGCTGCGGGCGCGGGAGATGGTGCACGCGCACGCGGGCGGGCGGCTGGAGCTGGCGGGGCTGGCCGCGGCGGTGGGGGTGCACCCCTCGCACCTGGCGCACGCCTTCCGCCGCCACTTCGGGGCGAGCCTGGGAGAATACGCGCGCTCGCTGCGGCTGCGGCGGGCGCTGGAGCGGCTGCTGACGGGCGACCAGCCGATCTCGCGGGTGGCGCTCGACGCGGGCTACGCGGACCAGAGCCACTTCACCCGCGACTGCCGGCGGGTGCTGGGGATGGGACCCGCCGCGTACCGCCGGCTCCGGCGCGGAGGCATGGAAGGCGAGGGCGGGGAAAAGGGCGTGGGCGGCATGGACATGGGCGGGTAAACCCGCGCCTACGATGACGGGAAGCCTCGCAAACCGCGCGAGGCTTCAACCGCATCCCCGGCCCGTCCCTTGCGCCACCGCCCGGGATGCCCCGCGCCGACGCCAGCGAAGCCGCCGACGCCGTTCTGGCCGCCTACGAGTCGTGGGCGGCCGACTTCCGCGCCGTCACCCGCCGTGCGCCGGGGCACTTCCTCTCGCGCGACTGGCACGGCGTGCAGCGCGACGCGGTGGAGCGGCTGATGCTCTACCCCGCCGCCGTGGACGACTGCGTGGACCTGCTGCGCGGCCGCCTCTCCTTGGGCGACGCGCGTGCGGCGCGCGAGGGCTTCGCCGCGCGGGTGCAGGGCCGCGCCGACGCCGAGCTGGCGCGCACCTTCTTCAGCTCCGTCGTGCGCCGGGTACTCGGTACGGTGGGCGTTGAGCCGGGGACCGAGTTCACCGGCGACGGCGGCGGCGAGGCACCCGGCCCGGCAGCCTTCGACGCGTACCCATCCCCCGACGGCGTCTCCCCCGCCCTCTTCGAAGCCGCATTCCGCGCTACGGAGCTGGCGGACGCCTTCGCGGACCTCCCGGGCGACGCCGTGCGCTGCGCCCGTGCCGCGCGCGAGCAGCTCGGCGCGGACGCGGACCGCGTGCGCGCCGCCGAGTTCCTCCCCACCCTCTTCTTCCGCAACAAGGGCGCGTACCTGGTGGGCCGCCTGCGCCTGGAGGGCGGCGG
>DASUNK010000729.1:0-4504 GCA_036277195.1 Longimicrobiaceae bacterium
CCGCGGGGCCGGTCTTCTGCTGCCGCGTAGCCTCGCCCGCTATTCGGCGGTCTTCAGCTCCGGCTTGCTGGCCCCCTGCGTCACCAGCTGGATAACGTACGCGTACGGTCCGTTCGGGCTCTTCTCGGCGATGTACGCGCAATACCAGTCCGATCCCCACCGCTGCCCGGAGTCCCAGGGACTATTGTTGTAGTTGTCCCACGTCCACGCCTTGGTATCGTCCTGCGGATTCGAAGGGAAGCTGGTGCCAGAGTAGATGTGGATCTGCCCCTGCTGGGCCCGGAACGGGGCGTCGGTGCTCCATTGGAGCCAGAGGTTGCCCTGTCGCTGGAAGGCGGTCAGGTTCCACGTAAAGCTTCTGGATGCCATGATCTTACTCCTGGTGATGAGAGAGGAAAATAAACAACGGGTGGGCCTGGCGGTCGTGATCCGATTTTGATTTTCCTCCTTCTTCTGTGGGTTGTGATGATGGCGCGGTGGATACGGTTCGTATAGTATCGATGGCGGATTTTCGCGTCAATACAAAAATTTAGGGTTGCTCGATGTCCTTTTCGGTACTCTTTGCGGCACGCCGGACGCATGCGCTGGGCGCCGGACTGGCTCACCGCGCGGCGGTAGTGCAGATTCAGCGACATGGCTGAGCCGGTCCGCATCCTCCTGGTGGACGACCACGCAGTGCTGCGCGCGGGCTTGCGTGCGCTGCTCGAGGCCGAGCCGGACTTCCTGGTGGTGGGCGAGGCGGCCACGGGCGAGGAGGGGGTGCTGAAGGCGCGGCAGCTGCGCCCGCACGTGGTGGTGATGGACCTCTCCATGCCGGGCGAGGGCGGGCTGGCGGCCACGCGGCAGATCACGGCGGACGACGCCGGGGTGCGGGTGCTGGTGCTCACCATGCACGGCGAGGAGGAGCACCTGCTCCCGGTGCTGGAGGCGGGCGGCTCGGGGTACGTCAACAAGCGCAGCGCGGACGAGGAGCTGATCGAGGCCATCCGCACCGTGGCCGCGGGCGACGTCTTCCTCTACCCGAGCGGGGCCGGGCTCCTGCTGCGCGGGCTGCGGGCACGCAAGGCGCCGGGCGAGGCGGACCCGGCGGAGCGGCTCACCGAGCGCGAGCGCGAGGTGCTCTCGCTGACGGTGGAGGGGTTCAGCTCCAGCGAGATCGGGAAGAAGCTCTTCATCTCGCCGAAGACGGTGGACACCTACCGCGCGCGCATCATGGAGAAGCTGGACCTGCACCACCGCAGCGAGCTGGTGCGCTTCGCCTTACGCCGCGGGCTGCTCAAGGCCGAGTAGCCCGCACTTTCGCACTTTCGCACTCTCGCACTCTCGCACTGATATGTCTCGCCGGGTCGTGATTACGGGCGTGGGGATGGTCACGCCGCTGGGGAACAACGCCGAGGAGAGCTGGCGCGCGATGCTCGCCGGCCGGAGCGGCGTGGTCCCGCTCACCAAGTGCACCCTGCCGGGGCTGGCCCCGGCGATCTCCATCGCGGGCGAGGTGAAGGACTTCTCGCCCGAGGGCGTGCTGGACCGCAAGGAAGCGCGGCGGATGGACACCTTCATCCACTACGCCCTGTCCGCCGCCGACGAGGCGCTGAAGCACGCCGGCCTCGGCGGGCTCGACACCCCCCTCCCCGACCCGGAGGAGACGGGGACCATCATCGGCTCCGGGATGGGCGGCCTGGTCACCATCATGGAGACGCGCGACCTGATGGAGACCAAGGGATACGGCCGCGTCTCCCCCTTCTTCATCCCCGCCAGCATCATCAACCTGGCGGCGGGGCAGGTGGCCATGCGCACCGGCGCGCTCGGCCCCAGCTACGCCCCCGTCTCCGCGTGCGCCAGCAGCAACCACGCCCTGGGCGAGGCGTTCCACGCCATCGTCCGCGGCGACGCCACCATGATGCTGGCGGGGGGGAGCGAGGCGTGCCTGACGCCCGTCTCCTTCGCGGGCTTCGCCGCGGCGCGCGCCCTGGCCACCGACTACGACTCGCCCGAGACGGCGTCGCGCCCCTTCGACCGGCGGCGCAGCGGCTTCGTGCACGGCGAGGGCGGGGCCATCCTGGTGCTGGAGGAGCTGGAGTCCGCGCGGCGGCGCGGCGCGCCGATCCTGGCCGAGGTGCTGGGTTTCGGGATGAGCGCCGACGCCTACCACGTCACCGCGCCCCCCGAGGACGGCGGGGGCGCCGCGCGGGCCATGCGCCGCGCGCTCTCCACCTCGGGCGTGGCGCCGGAGGAGGTGGACTACATCAACGCGCACGGCACCTCCACCCCGGTGGGCGACGCGGCCGAGACGCGGGCCATCCGCTCCGTCTTCGGGGCGCACGCGGACGCGCTGGCGGTCTCGTCCACCAAGTCGATGCTGGGGCACGCGCTGGGCGGGAGCGCCGCCATCGAGGCGGCGGTCTCGGTCCTGGCCCTGCGCGACCAGGTGATGCCGCCCACCATCAACCTGACGGACCCGGACCCCGACTGCGACCTGGACTACGTCCCGCACACCGCGCGCAAGGGAGAGCTGGACGTGGTGCTCTCCAACTCCTTCGGCTTCGGGGGGATGAACACCACGCTGGTGCTGCGGCGGTACACGCCGGAAGCCTGAGCGGTCCGCTGTCGACGACGAAGGGGGAGGCCCGGAGCCCGGGCCTCCCCCTGCTCACGCCTGCGGCGGGGTCAGCGGCTCTCGTCTCCGCCCAGGTTCGAGGTGCTCCCCGTGCTCCCGGAGCCGGAGGCGTTCCAGCCGCCCCCGGGGGAGGACCCGCCGCCCCGGCCCTGGCTGCCGCGGGTGGCGCCGCCCCGGCCGCGCCCGGCGGGCTCGGAGATGCGCTCCAGCGTGTCCTGCACCCGGTGCTCGCCCCGGTGGCTGTCGATGTCGAGCACCACGTCGGCCTGCGCCACGATCCCCACCAGGCGCCCGTCGCGGTCGGTGATCGGCACGCGCCGCACCTGCTCGCGCCGCATCACGTCCAGCACGTCGGACACCAGGTCGTTCTTGTTGCAGGTCTCCACGTCGGTGGTCATCACGTCGGCCACGCGCGTGCTGCGGGCGTCCATCCCCTCGGCCACGGCGCGGACGGTGATGTCGCGGTCGGTGAGCACGCCCTTCAGCCGGCGGTTGCTCTCGCTCTCCACCACCGGGATGATCCCCACGTCCAGGTCGCGCATCTTGCAGGCGGCCTCGGCCAGCGACACGTCGCCGGTAACGCACTCGGGGCTCTCGGTCATGATGTCGGCCGCGCGCAGGCGCCGGGTCTCGTCCTGGCCGCCGCGGCCGGAGCCGCCGCGCATCCCCCTGCCGCCGCCTCCCGACCTGCCGCCCGGCCGGCCGTAGCCGCCGCCGGTCTCGTCGTCCATGCCGCCGCCGCCGTAGCCGCGGTCGCCCATGGCCTCACGGCCGCCGCCGCTGCCCCAGCCGCCACCCTGGTAGCCCCCGCCGTAGCCGCGGCCCATGCCGGTGGGGTAGCCGCCGCCGGACCACTCGCCGCCGCTCTCCCAGCCGCCACCGCCGCCGCGGGCGCCCGCGTTCCACCCGGGGGGCTCGCCGAAGCCCTGGTCGTAGGCGCCGCCGCCCGGGCCGAACTCGCTCATCCCGCGCCGGTAGCCGCCCTCCCAGCCGCCGCCGGCGCCGTAGGCGTCGGAGCGCATCCCCCCGTACTCACCGCCGCCCCAGGCGGAACCACCGCCGCCCCGCAGCTCGTCCTCGTCTCCCCAGCCACCCCGCATGCCACCGCCGCCACCCATGCCGCCGCGCATCCCCCCGCGGCCTCGGTCGTAGTCCCGTCCGTACCGAGCCATGTCGAGCCCTCCTGCGTTGAGATGAACCCGGCGGGGCACGCCCCGCCGCCCGCTCTGCACCTCCCGTCATCCCACGGGTAGGGAGCCCCGGATCGAGTGCAAGATGCGCACCTTTTCGGGCCTTCGCGGACACGCCGGACGGGGTCAGGACCGGGGCGCGCGGCCCCTCCCGGGGCGCAGCACCAGGATGGCGTAGCCGGCCACGGCGATGAGGGCGAAGCTGAACCACTGCACGGCGTAGCTCAGGTGGTTCCCCTCGGAGAGCGCGGGGAGGGCGACGCGGCGGGGGACGCCCGGGGCGATGCTGTCCGGGCCGGGGAGCTGCTGCAGGTAGAGGGGGAGGAGGGGCGCGGCGAGCGCGCGCGGAGGGCGGGGAGGTCCAGCCGGCGATAGGTGAGGGTGCGCGCGGTGCCCTGGCCGGACCACGAGGGAGCCCCGCCGTTCCCGGTGACGGGGATCTCCTGGAGGATCCCCGCCACGGCGCGGCGGCCGGGCTCGGCGTAGGGCCGCGCATCCACCGTGGCGCCGTCCGGCGACGGCACCCAGCCGCGGTTCACCAGCAGCACCGTGCCGCCGTCCGTCGCCAGCGGCGTCACCACGTGCACGCCGGGGCGCATGTCGTGCGAGCGCCCGCGCAGGAGCACCTCGCCCGCGGGGTCGTACGCGCCCGCGACGCGCGCGCGGCGGTTGACGTACGGCCGCGGGTCGGCCGCGA
>DASUNK010000730.1:0-2310 GCA_036277195.1 Longimicrobiaceae bacterium
CACGTCCCGGCACACTCCGACGGAGAGGCCGAGATTGGCATTCCCGTCCGCTACGCTTATCATAAAACGAACGCACTGGACGCCCATGAGCTTACGGATAGATGCCGAGCTTCGACGACTATATCGTGTTCGTGGACGAAAGCGGCGATCACGGGCTGGACAGCATCGATCGCAACTATCCCGTTTTCGTGCTCGCCTTCTGCATCTTTCAGAAGGAGTCGTATTGCTCGAGGGCGGTTCCGGCGGTCCTTCGTTTCAAGTTCAAGTACTTCGGGCACGACCAGGCGATCCTGCACGAAAGGGACATCCGGCGCGGGTACCCGCCGTTCGCGTTTACCCGAGACAGGAACATCCGCGACGAATTCTTCGCGGATCTGAACAAGCTGGTTGCGGATGCGGACTTCCGCCTGGTGGCCAGTGTTATCCGGAAAGAGGATTACCGCACACGTTACGGGGTGTTCGAAAACCCGTATCACATCGCAATGGGATTCGGGCTGGAGCGCGTATTCCTGGAGCTGCACGGACTAGGGTGCCGCGACGGCAGAACCTACGTCATCTGCGAGCGCCGGGGAGCACCGGAGGACGAGCAACTGAAGCTGGAGATTCGGCGGGTTTGCGACAACAACGCCACGGTCGAGTTCTGCCGTTCGAGCCGCTGCTCGTTTCCAAGCAATGCAACTCCAGCGGACTTCAACTCGCAGACCTGGTTGCGCGGCCGATCGGGCGCAAGATCCTCGAACCAACACAACCGAACAGGGCGTACGATATCCTCGCGTGCAAATTCCGGAGGAACCGGGACGGGCGAGTGGAGGGGTGGGGATTGAAGGTCTTTCCCTGAAAAGCAGAAGGGCCCCGGTTTTTACCGAGACCCAGCGCCGACCGAGTAAGCCCAGTCCACTTGCTTCCGAATTTAATGCGTGTCGTTAAGGCTGTCAACCATTTTCGGCGTCCACATTGGACCATCCAGGCCTTCTCGTCGATCTGAATGGGCGCTGAGGGATTCGAACCCCCGACCCCCTGTGTGTAAGACAGGTGCTCTGGACCAGCTGAGCTAAGCGCCCGGACGAGGAGGGATCAGAGGATGATGCCCAGCGGGATCAGCACCGCGTAGCCGAGCACCAGCAGGAGCGGCGCCGCCACCGTGTCGCCGCCGTTCAGCAGCACGTACCCCAGCACGATCGCCACCGCCCCGGCCGCCAGCAGCGCCAGGTTGGTCAGCGAGAAGCGCAGCGAGCTCTCGGGCTCGCCCGGGAGCGGCGCGGCGGCGGGACGTGGCTTTTCAGGCGTAGGTCTGGGCATGCGGAAAAGCTACGGAACGGGGCGAAAATCGTCAATCCCGGGCCGCGCCTGGCGGATCAGCTCCCCAGGGGCACCAGCCCGCGATGGTGCAGCGGCGGGGGCACGATCCGGGCAGCGGGATCGCCCAGGGCGGCGCGGGTGACGCGGGCGGCGTGGCGCTCCAGCGCCTCGGCCCAGGCGGCGCGCACGGCGGGGGTGAAGCGATTCCCCAGCCCCCGCTCCAGCATCCACAGCAGCGCGCAGGCCACGTGCGGGCACCCGCCCCCGTTGTCCGTGGTGGGATGCGGCTCGCCCGCGGCGGGGAGCGCCGTCACTACCGCCCCCAGCACCTGCTGCAGCCGCGTGCGGCACTCCACCAGCACGTCCGGCGGCAGGCTCTCGCCCAGCTCCGGGTCCAGCTCGAAGAGGCGGTGATAGAAGAGCCGCATGGCCGTGTCGGCCATCGGGGCCACCTGTCGCCAGCTCTCCTGGACCAGCCGAGTGCTCTCGGGAGTCATCGGGACCCGTCTGCGCGTGCACGTGGAGCCTAGGGATTCGGCACACCGCAGAAGCAACCCGCGAGCCCGCAGGTGTCACAGGCATAAATCGTTGCAGTACAAGGAGATTACAGTAGCAGAGCACCCGCGGAACGCCTCGGGGATGGGGCATACCCGGTACACATCTCCCAACACATGCGGCATGGATGCCACACTACTCCTGCATCTGTGGCGCCGAAAGGACAAGGTGTACGGAGGGAACGGCTACGCGTCGGGATCGGGGAGGGGGTACTCCACGCCCGCGGTGGCGGCATCGGGGGGCGGGAGCATACGCTCCTCGGCGCGCATGGCGTCCATCCGGCGGCGGTTGCGGCGGCGCCGCGGCACCCACGCCGCCAGCACCAGCACCGTGGCCACGACCCACACCGCCGCCACGTTCGAGAGCGCCAGCAGCCACCCGTAGCGCCGGCGCACGTCCTTCCGCCACGCGTCCTCCACCTGCCCCAGCGTCAGCCCGTAGGTGGTGCGGACGGCG
>DASUNK010000731.1:0-3015 GCA_036277195.1 Longimicrobiaceae bacterium
CGGTGCTGCGCGAGGGGGTGCGCGACCTGGACCTGGCGGCGCGGGTAGGGGGCGAGGAGTTCGTGCTCCTGCTGCCGGAGACGGGGCTGCAGGCGGCGGCCGAGGTGGCGGAGCGCATTCGCCGCACGGTCGAGGGGCGCCCGGTGGCGTGGGAGGGGAGGACGCTGGCGGTCACGGTGTCGCTGGGCGTGGCGGCGTGCCCCGAGTGCGCTCCCGCGCCCAACGAGGCGTTGAAGCTGGCGGACGAAGCCCTCTACCGCTCCAAGGGCGCCGGCCGCAACCGCGTCACCCTGGCGCCGAAGCTGGCGCGCGCCGCTTCCGTCGACGACAGGTAGGGGAGGGCCCCCGGGGCTGGGGCGGCTGAAGCCGCTGCTACGACGACGGAAAGCCTCGCAAACCGCGCGAGGCTTCAACCGCATGCGTGAGAGGTTCCGAGTACACACGGAAGCTGTCGTACAACCCTCTCCCGGAACGGGGGAGGGTGGCGAGCCAAAGCGAGCCGGGTGGGGGCCCTACCCTCCCCCTACTCCCAGCGCAGCTCCCACTCGCAGAAGGCGTCGCCCTCCACGGCGCAGCGCACGTGGCGCACCGCGGGCGAGGCTCCCCCCGCCAGCTCCACCGAGCGCAGCAGCCCGCCCGTCTGCCGCCGGCAGAAGCGGGTGTCGCCCGCGTCGAACCCCACCAGCCGCAGCACGGCGCGCCCCGGCTCCGTCTCCACCACCTCCATGTTCCCCGGCTGGTAGAAGAGGCGGAAGAGCGACACCGGCTGCGTCAGGAACTCCAGCGGCGACGCCTTGCGCAGGATGCCGCCGTAGAGCTGCACCCCCATCGACTCGATGGCGAAGGCCCCCGAGCGCTCCGGCCAGCTCGGGTCCTGCGCCCCCACCTCGGCGTCGACCGCGCGCCAGAGGGTGAGCAGCAGCCCCACCGGGATCTCCTCCGTGGGCGAGGCGCCTTCGATGCGCTCGCGGTCCGCCTCGTCCAGGCGCGCCAGCACGCGCGCGGTGGCCGCCTCGCCGTAGCGCGCGGCGACGAAGCCGAGGGTGGAGCGGAGGGTGGAGCCCTTCGCCTGCGGCGCGGCGGCGGCGGTCACGGCGCCTCCGCGGTGGCGAGGGCGCGGCGGTCCGGCTTCCCCGAGCCCAGGCGGGGGATCTCCGGCAGGAAGACGACCGAGCGCGGCACCTTGTATCCCGCCAGCCGCGCGCGCGCATGGGCGATCACCTCCGTCTCGCCGACGGCCGCGCCCGCGCGCGTGACGACGAAGGCGCGCCCCACCTCGCCCCAGCGATCGTCCGGCACCCCCACCACCACCGCCTCGGCCACGCCGGGGCAGTCCGCCAGCGCCGCCTCCACCTCGCCGGGAAAGACGTTCTCGCCGCCGGAGATGAACATCTCCCTGCGCCGCCCGCAGATGGCATAGGCGCCGTCCGCGTCGCGGCGGGCCAGGTCGCCGGTGCGCAGCCAGCCGTCGGGGGAGAGGACCTCGGCGGTGCGCTCCGGCGCGCGCAGGTAGCCGGCGAACACCTGCGGCCCCCGCAGCAGCAGCTCTCCCGGCTCGCCCGGCTCGGCCTCGCGTCCACCCCCCGCGTCCAGCCGCATCTGCAGGAAGGGGACGGGCCATCCCACCGAGCCCGGGCGCCGCAGCGCCTCCTCGTCGCTGGTGGCGAAGCAGTTGGGGCCGCACTCGGTGAGGCCGTACCCCTCGCGGAAGACGTAGCCCGCCGCGCGCACCCGCTCCGCCAGCGACGCCGGACAGGGCGCCCCGCCGGAGATGAAGAAGCGCAGCCGCGGGAGCGGGCGCCCCCAGCGGCCGCTCTCGGCCAGCAGCAGCAGCTGGGTGGGGACGGTGAGCGCCACCGTGCATCCCTCGGCCTCGATGCCCTCCAGGAACCCATCGGCCGAGAAGGCGTCGAAGAGCACCACCGTGCCGCCGCGGTGCCAGAGCGGCGTGGCGAACACGTTCCATCCCCCCGTGTGGAAGAAAGGGGTGGAGACGGGAGCGACGTCGTCCGGCCCGAGCCCCCACGCGGTGGTGGTCGCGACGGCGTTCCAGAGCACCTGCCGGTGCGGGAGCACGGCCCCCTTCGGCTTTCCCGTGCTCCCGGAGGTGTAGAGGACGAGGTACGGGTCGTCGCCGCTCACCGACACCGCTGCCGGCGGCGCGGCGGCGCGGGCGAGGAGGGCGGGCAGCTCGTGGTCGAGGTCGATCCAGCGCGCACCCACGTCCGCCAGCGCGCCTTCGGCCAGGGCGCGGAAGCGGTCCTCGCCCAGGACGAGCCTGGGGCGCGCGTCGGCGGCGATCGGCGCCAGCTCGGCCGCGGAGAGCCGCCAGTTGAGGGGGAGGAGGGCGGCGCCCAGCCGCCCGCAGGCGAAGAACGCCTCCGCCACCTCGCGCCGGTTGCCGGCGAGCACCGCCACCAGGTCGCCGCGCCCGGCGCCGAGGCCGGCCAGCGCGGCGGCCATGCGGCCGGCGGCGGCGTCCAGCTCGGCGTAGGTGAGGCGCTGGTCCGCGGCACGGTCCACCAGCGCCACGCGCCGCGGGGCCACCCGCCGCCAGAAGGGAAGCGGGTCCGGGTGCGCGGGGAAGTGCGGCGCGGCCATCAGCGGGGCGGGGCGACGCGCAGGAGGTAGTGCAGGATCTCGCGAGTGGCGTCGGGCCCCGCAGGGTCCGTGAAGGTCCCCTCGCGCGACCCGCCGGACCAGGCGTGCCCCAGCCCGGCGACCGACATCAGCGCCACCGGCCGGCGCCCCTGCGCGTCTTCCCACCAGGTGAAGGTCACCGCGCGGCCGCCCATCTCGTCCTCGTCCGACTCCGGGTCCGCCAGCCCGAGCGCGGCGGCCCACTGCTCGGCGAGCTGCCGCCCGTTGGCGGGGGAGACGACGGCGTCCTCCGCCCCGTAGACCACGAAGAGGTACGGCAGCCTGCCCCCGGCGCGGAGCGCCTCCGCGGCGGCGGCGTGGAGCGCGGCCGGCTCCGGCGCGCCGCGGGCCATGGCGGCGAGCGCCTGCGGCACG
>DASUNK010000732.1:0-2668 GCA_036277195.1 Longimicrobiaceae bacterium
TGCGCGGCGCGTGGGGACGCTACGCGCAGGCGCAGGGGCTCCACCAGCTCCAGGTGCAGGACGGGGTGGAGACGTTCTTTCCCGCGGAGCGGGCGGAGCACCGGGTGGTCGGCATCGAGCGCGCGGTCGGAAACGCGGTGACGGTGCGCCTCGAGGCCTACCAGCGCCTGCTGAGCCGCGTCCGCCCGCGCTGGCTGAACGTGGGGAACCCCATCACCGACGTCTTCCCCGAAGCCCTCGGCGACCGCGTGCGCTTCGCGCCGGTGCGCGGGCGGGCGGAAGGGGTGGAGGTGCAGGCGCGCCGCGAGTCGGGGCGGCGCGTGGCCTGGGCGGCAAGCTACACCCTCGCGCGCGCCGAGGACCAGGATTCGTCGGGCCGCTGGGTGCCGCGGGCGCTGGACCAGCGCCACGCGCTGGCGCTGGACCTGTCGTGGCGGCCGCGGCGCGCGTGGCGGCTCAGCACGGCGTGGCAGTACCACACCGGCTGGCCAGCCTCGCCGCTCCAGCAGTCCGCCGCCACTCTGCCGACCGGAGAGATCGTCGTCACCCGCACCTGGGGCCGGCTGAACTCCATCCGCCTCCCCGCCTACCACCGCCTGGACGTGCGCGTCAGCCGCGAATGGACGCGGCGGAGCGGGCGCATCCATGCCTACCTCGACCTCTTCAACCTGTACAACCGCGCGAACGCCCGGGCCATCGACCCCTTCGCGGAGGTTCGCGACGGACAGGTCCTGCTCGGCCAGGACTACGACGAGATGATCCCGTTCGTCCCCAGCTTCGGGGTGAGCTGGGAGTTCTGAACGGCAACGGCAGTCTCACGCAGAGTTGAATGCGCGCGATTTACTGTCGCTTGACGGCCGGGTGGTGGGTGGTTATCTGGAGACTCTCCCTCACCGCCACCCGACCCCGGAGGTCCTATGAAGCGCGTCACTGGCATTGGCGGCATCTTCTTCAAAGCCAAAGACGCTCCGGCACTACAGGCCTGGTACAAGCGGCACCTCGGAATCGATGTCCAGGAATGGGGTGGCACGGCGTTCACCTGGACCGACGGTGAAGGCAATCCGGTCGCCGGAACGACCATCTGGTCCATCGGTCCGGCGCAAGGCGACCAGTTTGCGCCTGGCACTGCAGCTTTCATGGTCAATTACCGGGTGGAGGATCTCCACGCACTGGTTGAAGCCTTGCGCGAAGAAGGCTGCAACGTTCTCGAGAAGATCGACGATTCCGAGTACGGAAAGTTTGCCTGGGTCATCGATCCGGAAGGCAACAAGGTAGAACTCTGGCAACCGCCCGCCGGCCAATGACCAGGGCGGTCGGCCTCAGCCCGAATCGACAGGTGAACACGTGTCAAAGCTTCGACTCAGAATCTCCATGTCGCTGGACGGCTTCGTCGCCGGTCCGAACCAGAGCTTGCAGGAGCCGCTCGGCATCGGCGGCGAGCAGCTGCACGAGTGGGTGTTCCCGCTGGAGGCCTGGCGGCGCCCGCATGGCAGGGAGGGCGGCGAGGTGAACGAGAGCACGCCGGTGATGGAGGCAGAGCTCGCCAACATCGGCGCGACCATCATGGGGCGCAACATGTTCGGCGGCAGTCCGGGCTCGTGGAGCGAGACCGATCCCTGGAATGGCTGGTGGGGACGCAAGCCGCCGTTTCATCATCCGGTGTTCGTGCTGACGCATCACGCGCGCGAGCCGCTGATGACGGAGGGCGGCACGAGCTTCACGTTCGTAACCGACGGGATCGAAAGTGCGCTCGAGCAGGCGCGGCGCGCGGCGGGCGGGAAGGATGTCGCGCTGTCGGGCGGTGCGCGGGCCGCGCAGCAGTACCTGAACGCCGGTCTGGTCGACGAGATGCAGCTTCACCTGGTGCCGACGCTGCTCGGCGGGGGCGAGCGCCTGTTCGACCACGTCGACGACCTGCACGGCCTCGTCCTGGTCGAGACGGTCGCGGCGCCGAACGTGGTTCACCTGAAATTCGCAAGAAAATAGCTCTTCGGTATTCTCGTGGCCACCGAGCCACTCCGCACCGCCGGGGGCGGGTGATCGCGTTCGCCGCTTGCGTGGCGCGCCCTCGCCGACGATGTTGCCGCTCCACCCTTCACCCGACCCGACCGATGCGCCGCTCCCTCGCCTTCGCGCTGCTGCTGCCCGCCATGGCCTTCTCCGCCCGCGCCGCCGCCGCCCAGGCCGCGCCCGCGCCCGTATCGCACCCGGTGGTCCTCTCCGTCCCGGCGGCGAAGCCGGAGGACGTGGAGTCGATCGACGCGATAATCGCCGCGCTCTACGACGTGATCTCGGGGCCGGCGGGCCAGGCGCGCGACTGGAACCGCATGCGCTCCCTCTTCATCCCGGGCGGGCGGCTGATGCCCACCGGTGTCCGTCCGGACGGCTCGGTCGTCACCCGCATCCTGGAGGTGAACGACTACATCGCGACCAACGGGCCCCGGCTGGAGCAGGTCGGGTTCCGGGAGCGGGAGATCGCGCGGCGCGTGGAGCGGTTCGGCCACATCGCGCACGTCTTCAGCACCTACGAAGGGCGCATGGAGACGGAGCCCACGGTGATCCGCGGCATCAACAGCATCCAGCTCCTCAACGACGGCACCCGCTGGTGGGTGGTATCCGTCTACTGGGAGGCGGAGAGCCCCGCCAATCCGCTTCCGCAGCAGTACCT
>DASUNK010000733.1:0-3885 GCA_036277195.1 Longimicrobiaceae bacterium
ACCGCCGGCCCCCCGATGCCCGGCACCGAGCTGCGCCTGGCCGCCGACGGCGAGGTGCTGGTGCGCCGCGGCGCGCTCACCTTCTCCGGCTACCACGGCCGTCCCGAGGCTACGCGCGACGCCTTCACCCCCGACGGGGAGTGGCTGCTGACCGGCGACCTGGGGCGGCTGACGGAGCGCGGCGAGCTCGTGGTCACGGGGCGGAAGAAGGAGCTGATCGCCCTCTCCACCGGGAAGAAGGTGGCGCCGCTCCCGATCGAGGCCTCGCTGGCGGAGGACCCCTGGATCAGCCAGGCCGTGGTCTACGGCGAGGGCGAGCGCTTCCTCTCCGCCCTCATCGCCCTGCGCCCCGCCATGCTGGAGGCGTGGGCGCGCGGGCGCGACCTCCCGCACGGCGACGCGGCGGTGCTGCGCCACCCGGAGCTGATCACCCAGGTGCAGGCGGTGGTGGACCGGGTGAACGCCGGGCTGTCGCGCACCGAGCAGGTCCGCCGCTTCGTGCTGCTGGAGCGCGAGCTGAGCGTGGAGCACGACGAGCTGACGCCCACCCTCAAGCTCCGCCGCGCGGCCATCGCCGAGAAGTACCGCCCGCAGCTCGCCGCCCTCTACCGGACCGCCTGATGGCCAGACGCAACGCCCTCCTCGCCCTCCTCCTCGGCACGCTCGCCATCGCGGCGGCGTACGGCTCCGCCTTCCTCCCCGGCGACCCGCCGGCCTGGGCCGCCTGGGCCATGGGAATGGGGACGGCGGTGGTGATGGTGGCCTCCATGGCGCTGGGCGCCGTCAACCGCGGGAGCATCGGCCGGCTGGGGCCGGCCTTCGCGGGGGTGTTCGGGGTGCTGGCGGCGGGCTTCGCGCTGGCGCTGGTGCTCCCGCCCGAGGCGCCGGGCGCACCGCTCTTCCTGGGGCTGCCGCTGCGCGCGGCCATCGTGCTGATCGGCGTGGGGCTGGTGCCCCTGCTCTTCCTGCCGCTGAGCTACGCCCTGACCTTCGAGGAGACCACCCTGAGCGAGCAGGACCTGGAGCGCGTGCGCGAGGCGGCGCGGCAGCTGCGCGGCCCCGCCGCCCGCGCCGCCGCGCCCGCGGAGCCCGCCCTGGCCCCCGCGGAGGCCGTATGACCACCCTGGCCCTGCTGCAGACCGGCGAGCTCCCGCGGCTGGCCCAGCCCACCATCGCGGCCGTGGCCGTGGTCTACTTCGCCATCGTGGCGGCCATCGGGGCCTGGGCCACGCGCCGCACGCGCACGGCGAGCGACTTCTTCGTGGCGGGCGAGGGGATCGGGCTGCTGGCGCTGACGCTGGCGGCGATGAGCGCCACCCTCTCCGGCTTCGCCTTCATCGGTGGGCCGGGGCTGGTCTACGCCACCGGGCTGGGGGCGATGTTCCTCCTCCTCCCCGCGTCGGTGACCTCGTCGATGACCTCGTGGGCGCTCGCCAAGCGGATGCGGCTGCTGCACGAGGTGCGCGGCCTCATCACCGTCCCCGACGCCATCGGCGCGCGCTACCGCTCGCGGCTGGCGCAGGGGCTCTCGGGGGCGGCCATCCTCATCGCCGTGGTGGGCTACATGGCCACCAACATCCTGGCCCTGGGGCTGGTGATCGACGCCATCTTCGGCACCGGGCTGACGGTGGGGGTGTGGGTGGGGATGCTGATCACCCTGGCCTACTCGGTGTCGGGCGGCATCCTGGCGGGCGTGTACACGGACATGTTCCAGGGGACGCTGATGGCGGTGGCGTCGCTGCTGGTCTTCCTCTTCACCCTCAAGGTGGGCGGGGGGATGGGGGGCATCTCCGGCACCATCCTGGCCGCCGACCCGGCCTTCCTGGGGCCTTTCGGCAAGATGGGCCCGCTGGCGGCGCTCTCCCTCTTCTTCGTCTTCGGGATGGGGTCGATGGGGCAGCCGCACGTCATCCACAAGTTCTACATGCTGAAGGACCCGCGGAAGCTGAAGTGGTACCCGCTGCTGGTGACCATCGCGCTCATCGTCACCATGCTCCTCTACTTCGGCGTGGGCGTGGCGGTGAAGGCGCTGGTGGTGGAGGGACGGATGGAGCCGCTGGCCCGCCCGGACGACGCCACCCCCTTCTTCCTGCTGCGCTACACCCCCGTGCTCCTGGCCGCGCTGGTGTTCTCGGGCGTGGCGGCGGCCATCATGAGCACGGTGAACTCCTTCATGAACATCGGCGCGGCGGCCATCACCCACGACCTGCCGGTGGCGCTCGGCCGCCGGGTGAAGAACGAGCTGGCCTGGGGGCGCGTGGCCACGGTGGCCATCTCGGTGGCGGCGGCGCTGCTGGCGACGATGCCGGGGGCGGTGGTGGCGTTCCTGGGGATCTTCGGCTGGGGGCTCTTCGCCTCGACGCTGGTGCCGGCGCTGGCCGTGGGGCTCAACTGGGAGGGCGCCACCCGCGAGGGGGCGGTGGCCTCCATCGCCACCGGGCTGGGGGTGACGCTCCTCTTCGAGACGCTGGCCTTCTTCCGGGTCTACTCGTTCCCGGCGGGGGTCACGGTGAGCGGGCTGTCGCTGGTGCTGGCGATCCTGGTGTTCTTCGGGGTGAGCTGGCTGACCAGGCACCGCGCGGCGGCGGCGCTGGACCCGGACGTCAAGCTGGTGATGTCGGTTTGAGGAAGAGAAGTCCTGAGTCCTAAGTCCTGAGTCCTGAGTGGCTTCTGCGTGGGCGGATGACTGGATGCGCTTCGAGGAGATTGCGGTGGGGCAGGCGGCCGAGTTCACCAGGACGGTGACGGAGACGGACGTGGTGCTCTTCGCGGGCATCACGGGCGACTTCAACCCGGCGCACGTGGACGCGGTGGCGGCGGCGCAGGGGCGCTTCGGCGGGCGCATCGCCCACGGGATGCTCTCGGCCTCCTTCATCTCCACCGTATTGGGGATGAAGCTCCCCGGGCCGGGCACCATCTACCTCTCGCAGAGCCTGCGCTTCACCCGCCCGGTGCGCATCGGCGACACGGTGACGGCGCGCGCGGAGGTGGCGGAGGTGACGGCGGAGAAGCGCCGCGTGCGCCTGGCCACCACCGTCCGCAACCAGGACGGCGACACCGTCATCGACGGCGAAGCCGTGGTGATGGTACCGGACTGAGGACCCAGGAGCCAGGACCCAGGACCCAGGACTCAGGACTTAGGACTTAGGACTCAGGACTCAGGACTTCCGTGCTTGTCCGTGTAGTGACCCCGTTCCTCCACCCCCGCAACATGGAGAGGCTTCCATGAGCAGCACCACCCCGCGCCACGGCTGGCGCATCCTCCTGCTCGCGGCCGTGCTGGCGCTCTGGCCGGCGATGGCCGCCGCGCAGGCCGGCTCCGTCCGCGGCACCGTCGCCGGGCCCGGCGGCGAGGCCGTCGCCTCCGCCAGCGTGACCATCGTGGGCACGCGGCTCAGCACCGTCACCAACGCGCTGGGCGCCTTCACCCTGCGCGGCGTCGCCCCCGGCGCGCACCAGCTGCGCGTGTCGCGCGCGGGCTTCCGCACCAGCACCCAGGAGGTGACCGTGCGTCCCGCCGAGGAGACGCTGGTGGCCATCCAGCTGGTCGAGGCCGCCGTGGAGCTCGACGCCATGGTGGTCTCCGCCTCGCGCCGGGTCGAGCGCAAGTCCGAGGCGCCCGCCACCGTCACCCGCGTGGGCGCGGACGTGCTGGAGAACGTGGCCGGCAACTCCTTCGTGGGGGCGCTGAAGCAGGCCAACGGGCTGGACTACTCGCAGGTGGGCGTGACCGCCGTGGCCATCAACGCGCGCGGCTTCAACTCGTCGTTCAACAACCGGTTCCTGATGGTCGAGGACGGGCGCATCTCGGTGCTCCCCGAGAACGGACTGCCGGTCGGCCAGTTCACGCCGACGCCGAAGGTGGATCTGGCGGGGATCGAGGTG
>DASUNK010000734.1:0-3751 GCA_036277195.1 Longimicrobiaceae bacterium
ACGAGTTTCCCACACATCGCTGGGCAGGTGGCCTTTCCCTGAATTGAAGACATGTTCGCTAACTGCTTCTCCCCACGCTGACGCATGTTCTTGAGTATCCGCGGAGGCAAGGAGTTCTATGTCCGCCAACAGACCTAGCCACTCTACCCTAAGCTCGATTGGTGGGCCTTCTGCACTCACACGGAAAGCGGCAAGTTGGTCAGCAACCCTCAAGAACCGGGAGTAAACGATCCGTCGCTCAGCCTGAAGATATTTTGAATTGTCAGATCTACGCCGTTTCTCTTCGTCACCGTCCCAAAACCGTGAAGAAAAGCGCCCAAGAATTACAACGATCAGGGTACCTGCGACCCACAAAATCGTGGACCAATCGATGCTCACCTTAGACTCTCCGGACGATGGTTAACCACATCTTGATCAGAAGAGATAATGGAGCGGGTAGAGCTACATTACTGGAGGTTGACCTACCTTGGTCAGACATGCTTCCAACCTACATACCCATATTACCGAACGAATATAGTGACAGCAATCGTTGTCCGGATGCGTAGACGCCGAGAGCACCTCCATAACCGACGGGATGAGCAGATGTCCTCTTAGGCGTCTTCGGATTGCGGAGCACCGCCGCGGCGTCCAGATACGGGTACAGCGTGGTAGTGGGAACCTCCGCGCATGTCGTTGACGAACGCGAAACACGGGCGCCGTGCAACTGCACGCGCAACTCGCCGAACCCCAGCCGCGAACATTAGGCGAGCAGCACGAACGGACATCTCCAAAACGAATCAGCGCACGTAAGGTTGCTCCACCGTAAGTCCAGGGATGAACTGGTAGTGCTTGGCGTTGAACGTGTAGAGCGTCGCGCCTTGACCAACCGCGCAGGCGGCAATGAGGGCGTCCAGCAAGCCCAAGCCATGCGAGAGACGGTACGTCGTGAAGTCGGACAACGCACGGACGCAATCGGCTTCCGTGGGCCAGACTACTGCGAGCGGCGCAACGAGGCGCAGGGCCTGCTGAAGGTGCTGCTGGCTTCGAGAGTCCTGGATCAGCTCCATCACGACGAGCCCCGGGACGGCTGGCAGTTCGGCGCATCCGGAGAACCATGCAACGGCCGGGCGGTGTCCACGCCAGACGTCGATGAGCACATCCGTATCCACGAGGCGCATAAGGCCTACGCGCCGCCGTTTCGCCGTTCTGCGGCCTCGCGGATGTCCCGGGCATGCGCCGGCGCGTCGGAGATCTCCGGCCGCGCGCCGATCACCCCGTGTGATCGCCAGAAGGCCACCAGCTCCGCTCCCGTGCGGGGCGTTTCGCTCATATGTAGGGGTGAAGCATGGCGGGTGGCGAGAACGCGGAGCGTGTATTCAGCCAGCGGAAGCCCCAGACGCCCGGCTTCGGAGAGCAGCTCGCGTTCGAGGTCCTGCGGCAGTTCCAGCTTCAACACCATGGCTCGCGTCCTTCTGCTGAGGATGCTGAAACGCTATGCGAGCTTGGAACGGCGCGCAAGCCGGCAGAAGCCTCAAAACCCCAGGCCGCGCGCCATGGCCGTGGCCGCGAACACCATCGCCACTACCAGGAGGGCCTGCACCACGCTGATGCGCGCGAAGGCCGGCGCGCGCCGGGTGTCCACCGGCTCGCCCCGGCCCAGCCGCATCCGCCAGCCGATGAAGGCGCTCATCGGCCAGATCTCCAGCACGAGGATCAACAGCAGCAGTCCCATCTTCAGGTGGAACGCGCTGTTCTGCAGGTAGTACGCGCTCCCCTTCTCCAGCCCCGCGAACGCCCGCACCACCCCGGTCGAGATCCACAGGAGCGCCGCCAGCCCCCACAGCGCGTCCGCGTGGAAGACGCGGCGCAGCCCCGCTTCGTCCAGCGGCCCTCGCAGCGCCCGCGCCCGCGCCCACACCGCCCCCAGGCCGATGCCCAGGGCCACCAGGTGGAGTGCGGCGAAGATCCAGCGGATCAGCATCGGCGCCTCCGGAGAGAGGGGTTGGGGCCGAGGTGGGTCCCGCTCAGGCGGCGTCGGGGCGGCGCAGCAGCTCGCGCCCGCAGGCGGCCAGCCACTCCTGCGCCGCTTCCCACACCCGCGCGCGCACCTCCTCCACCGGGCCCGTGCCGTCGACCCGGACCCAGGAGTGGCGGCGGGAGAGCGCCGTCAGGCACTCGCGGTAGCGGTTCAGCAGCTCCGGCGGCTCCGTGTCGATCCCCCGGCGCTCGATGCGCTCCAGCGCGTAGCCGGTGGGCACGTCCAGCCACACCGTCAGGTGCGGCTCGCCGGCGAAGAGGATCACCTCCTGCACCTGCTCCACGTTGCGGCTGCCGAACGCCGCCGCGGCCGCCACCCGGCAGTATCCCGAGCGCGGCTGCACCACCACCGCCCCGCTCTCCGTCAGCGGCACGATCATCTGCGTGTGGTGGCGCAGCGTGTCGAAGGCCCGGGCCAGGTCCGTCTGCTCGTTGCTGTAGTAGTCGCGCAGCACCAGCCCGCGCCGCGCCGCCAGCACGCGCATGGTGTTCCCCACGAAGTCCTCCTTGGACTCCATGAGATACGTGCAGTACCCCTGGTCTTCCAGGCTGCGGCGGAGGAGCCCGGCCTGCGTGGACTTCCCCGAGCCGTCGATGCCGGTGAAGGCGATGTGCGCGCCACGGCCCGCCGGGAGCGGGGCGTCCAGGAGCTCGGCCGCGAAATCGGGTGAGAAGGTATGCATGGAACCGCGAGGTGAAAAGGACGGAGACCGGGCGGGCGGTCAGCGGGGAGGAACAGATGAAGTATAAAGGGATTACGCGCCGGAGCGGAAGGCCGGGAAGAGGGAAACTTCCAGGGCGGGCCCCCACCGCTCGCGCAGCCGGGCGGCGAGCGCGGCGTACGCGGCGCCGAGCGCCTCCAGCCGGCCGTGATGGACGGCCAGTCCCGCCGCCGTCTCCAGCTGCGAGACGATGCGCTGGCGCAGCGGCGTCTCGCCCCACCCCTCGTCCGCGTCCAGCGCGCGGGGGAGCGCCCAGGAGAGCGCGCCGAGCGCCCAGAAGGCGTATGCCTCCGCCATCCCGGCGGTGAACACCGCGTCGTCCATCGCGGGGAGCTCGCGGCGGTAGGCTTGCTCCATCCGCTCCACCAGCGGTTCGGGGAGACGCCCGGCGCACCAGCATGCGGGGAAGCCGAGCCGCGCGAAGGCCGCGTCCGCCAGCGCGTGCCCCGGCGCGCTGAACTCGAAATCGACCAGCCGGCCGCCGCCGTCTTCCGTCCAGAGGAAGTTGTCGGGGCAGACGTCGCCGTGGAGGAGGGTGAGGAACGGACCCGGCTCGTCCCAGAAGCGCCGGAGCGCCTCCAGCTCCGCGACGGCCGCCGCGGAGGGGCGGACGTCCACGGCAGCGCAGGCACGCGCGAGCACCGCGGCGAAGCCGTCCGGCTCCACCATCCCACGAAACGCCTTGCTGTAGGGGATGCGGAGCGGGGCCAGCCGGTCGCGCGCCCGCCGGTGCTCCGGCACCAGCGCCCGCCCCGCCGCGTGGAGCCGGCCGAGGGTGGCGGCCAGGTCCAGCAGCGCGGCCTCGGCGGGGACCGGATCGGGAGCGAGGAGGAGGGAGTGGAGGCCGGCGGCGCCGGCGACGTCTTCCAGCACCAGCAGCCCGGACCGGGGCGCCGCCGCCAGCAGCGCCGGGGCCACCGCGCTCCGGCCCAGGAGTCCGAGGGTGGTGAGCTCGCTGAGCAGGCGCGAGGGGGGGCCCCAGCCGGAGGGCGAGTCCTCGTCGGGGCGGAGGC
>DASUNK010000735.1:0-7307 GCA_036277195.1 Longimicrobiaceae bacterium
GCGGCAGGCCAGGCCGCCGCGGGGTGGGCACCGGCGCGGGAGCGCCGGCGCATCGCCGGTCGGAGGCCTGCATTGCCCGAGGAAGCTGGACCATGCGCACCCTCACCCTGCTGGCGATCCTCTTCGCCGTGCGCACGCTGGGGTACGTGCTGGCGCTCGCCTTCACGCGCCCCGAGGGGCCGGAGAACTACTTCTACCGCGCCCTGCTGGTGGGCACCCTCGTGCTCTCCGGGGTCGTGGTGATGGGGCTGTTCCGGCGGGAGCGCTGGGTGGTCGCGGCCATGGAGGCGTGGATCGCCCTGTGGGTGGTGCGCACCGCCGCCCGGCGGGCGTGGTTCGACGGCTGGGACGTCCTCGCCGAGCCCGCCACCTGGGCCCTCATGGTCCCCGCGGTGTGCCTCATGTACCTGCCCGTGCTCTACGTGCGGGGCGTCGTCCCCCGCCCGGCCGGCACGGGCGTCTCGCTGGTGCAGGCCTGATGCGGGCGGCACCGGGGCGCGGGATGCAGGGGCCGCGGCCGCCAGGGTTCCCCTGGCTGTCGTTCTGTTGCGCCCTGCTGGCGGTCCACGCGGTCCTCCACCTGCCCGGAATGTTCGGCTTCCCGCCCGGGGGCCTGCTCTCCCGCTTCGTGGCGATCTGCTCCGCGGTCCTCCTGGGCGTGGTGGCGGTCGGGCTGCGCCGCGGCGAGGCGTGGGTGGGACGGGCGATGGAGCTCTGCATCGGGCTGTGGGTGCTCAAGCTCGTGGCCGGGAACCTGGAGGTCCTGGGATGGGCGTTCCGGACCGGCCTCTGGGTGCGGGTCGGCATCATGGTGGCGATCCTGTACCTCCCGGTCCACTACGTGAAGCGGAAGCTCCGGCAGTGGTACGGGCCCGCGATGCCCCCGGCGCCCCCGCCCCCGGCGCCGCTGCCGGCGGCGCCCTTCACCCGCGTCTGACCTCCACGCGGAGCGTGTCCCGTGTTCCGGCCATTCGGCTTCCGGGTGCTGTCCGTCGTCTTCCTCGTCGTCTGGATCACCGGCGCGGGCATCCTCGCGTCGGCGACGCTGCCCACGCCCGTCGCGGGCCTGAAGGTGGCCGCCCGCTTCGCGGCGGTGCTCCTCCTGCTCCTCTCCGGCATCGTCGTGGTCGGCCTCTGGCGCGCGGACGCCTGGGTGGGCCGGGCCATGGACCTGTGGATGCTCCTCTTCGCCGGCTCGCTGGTGACGCTGTCGGTGGCGGCGGAGCCCCGCATCCTGTTCGAGCCGCTGGCCTGGGTGTTCGGCGCGATCGCGCTCGGGACGGCGTACCTCCCCGTGATGTACGTCAAGGACCGCCTGCGGATGGTCGCGCGGTGGACGCCGGCGGTGGGTGCCGGGCACCCGGCGCCGCCCCTCGGGCCCTGAGCCCCCCATGACCTCGACGACCGGAGAGCCCGCCGCCCCCCCGCGCCTCCCCACCGCGGACGACGTGCGCGCCGCGGCCGAGCGGCTGCGGGGCGTGGCGCACCGCACGCCGGTGCTGTCCTCGCGCACGCTCGACGCGCTGACGGGCGCGCGGGCGGCGCTGAAGTGCGAGAGCTTCCAGCGCGGCGGGGCGTTCAAGTTCCGCGGCGCCTACAACGCCGTCTCCCTCCTCCCCCAGGCCGAGCGCGCGCGGGGGGTGCTCACCTATTCATCCGGCAACCACGCGGGCGCGGTGGCGCTCACCGGGCGGCTGCTGGGCGTGCGGGTGACGGTGGTGATGCCCGAGGACGCGCCCGCCGCCAAGGCCGAGGCCACCCGCGGCTACGGCGCCGAGGTCATCCTCTACGACCGGCACGCCCGCTCGCGCGAGGAGATCGCCGCCGGGCTGCAGCGCGAGCGCGGGATGGCGCTCATCCCCCCCTACGACCACCCCGACGTGGTGGCCGGGCAGGGGACGGCCGCGCTGGAGCTGCTGGAGGAGACGGGGCCGCTGGACGCGCTGCTGGTGCCGTGCGGGGGCGGCGGGCTGCTGAGCGGGAGCGCGCTGGCGGCGCGCCGGCTGGCGCCGGGGTGCCGGGTGATCGGGGTGGAGCCCGAGACCGCGGACGACGCCACCCGCACCTTCCGCACGGGCGAGCTGCACACGGTGCACAACCCGCCCACCATCGCCGACGGGCTGCGCACCCCGTCGCTGGGGCGGGTGACACTCCCGCTGGTGCGCGCCCACGTCGACGACCTGCGCACGGTGCCGGACGCCGCCATCGTGGAGGCCATGCGCTTCCTGTGGACGCGGATGAAGCTGGTGGTGGAGCCGTCCGGCGCGGTGCCGCTGGCGGCGCTGCTGGGGGCGGGCGGCGAGTTCGCCGGGCAGCGGGTGGGGATCGTCCTCAGCGGCGGCAACGTGGACCTCGCAACCGCCTGCGCGCTGCTGGGGTAGCTCTACTCCGGCGCACGCCGTTCAGCCCTCACTTCCGACAGGAGTGGCGACCGTGAACCTCACCTCCGCAATCGAAACCTTCAACGAGTCGAGCCAGCCGCAGATCGAGCTGCGGCCGGGCCGGGACGGCCGCGTCACCGCGTCGCTCCCGCGGGTGGGACGCGAGATCCTGGTCGAGGGGAGCCAGTTCAAGGAGGAGGTGAAGGTCACGGCGTCGGACGTCGCCTGGCTCGCGGAGGAGGCCCGGCGCGCCTCTGCCCCGGGACTGGCGTTGCTCGAAGCCGCGCTCGGCGCCCTCGGCGAGCTCGACGAAGGGAACAGCTGATCGCGCACCGGGGTTTCTCGCACTCCATCCGGCTTGCACCGGCGCCGCCGCCGGGGTAAGATGGCGCCGCTTCCCGATCCCAGCGCCGAGAGGTACGAACGTGTTCCCAGCCACGACCTTCCGCCGCGCCGCGGTGCTCGCCGCCGCGGCCGCCGCCCTCGGCTCCGCCGCCGAGCTGGCCGCCCAGCCCACCACCGGCCGCCAGCCCCTCAGCCCGCGCGACACCGTGCGCATGGAGCTGGCCGGCGGGCACCGCATCTCCATCGACTACGGCCGCCCCTACCGGCGCGGCCGCAAGATCATGGGCGAGCTGGTGCCTTTCGGCCGCGTCTGGCGCACCGGCGCCAACGCCGCCACCACCCTGAGCACCGACGTGGACCTGCGCATCGGCAACGCCACCGTGCCGCGGGGGACGTACACGCTCTACACCCTCCCCACCGCGGGGCAGTGGACGCTCATCGTCAACCGGCAGACGGGGCAGTGGGGGACGCAGTACGACGCCTCGCGCGACCTGGTGCGCATCCCCCTGCAAAAGCGGGCGCTGGAGCGGCCGGTGGAGCAGTTCACCATCTCGCTGGAGCCGGCGCAGGGTGGCGGCACGCTGGTGCTCACCTGGGAGAACACGCGGGTGTCCGTCCCCTTCCGGGTGGTGACCGGCGGCCACCAGCACCCGCCGCAGCCGCAGCGGCGTGGTCCCTAGTCCCGAGGGCGCCGTCCCCGAGCCGTTCCGCCGCTTCGCCGAGGTGTTCGAGCGGGCCCGGGCGGCGGGGATCCCCGAGCCCACGGCGCTGTCGCTGGCCACCGTGGGCGCGGACGGGCGCCCGTCCAACCGGATGGTGCTGCTGAAGGGGTTCGACGCCCACGGCTTCGTCTTCTACACCAACCTGGGGAGCCGCAAGGCGCGCGAGCTGGCGGGGAACCCGTACGCGGCGCTCTGCTTCCACTGGCAGCCGCTGGAGGAGCAGGTGCGCATCGAGGGCCGCGCCGAGCCGGTGAGCGACGCCGAGGCCGACGCCTACTTCGCCTCGCGGCCGCGCGGCAGCCGGGTGGGGGCGTGGGCCTCGGCGCAGAGCACCGAGCTGGAGTCGTACGCGGAGCTGGTGGAGCGGGCGCGCGCCGTGGAGGCGCGCTACGGCGAGGGCGAGATCCCCCGGCCGTCCTTCTGGTCCGGCTTCCGGGTGGTGCCGGACCGCATCGAGTTCTGGCACGGCCGCCCGAGCCGCCTGCACGAGCGCGAGCTGTACACGCGCGACCCGGCGTCGCCCGGGGGGTGGAAGATGGTGCGGCTCTATCCCTGAAGTCCCGATTCCTGAATCCTCGATGCCGCACCTTCGCACGCTGACGCTCGCGCTGGCCGCCGCCGCGCTGCTCCCCGCCTGCGGGCGCCCCGCCACGCCGCCCACCGCCACGCCGTACCCCGCCTCCGCCGCCGAGCCGCGCCTGGCCAACCTGCGCCGCCTCACCGACGGCGGCGAGAACGCCGAGGCGTACTTCTCGGCCGACGGGCGGCGGCTCGTCTACCAGGCGACCGTCCCCGGCGGCCGCCCGTGCGACGTCATCTTCACCATGCGCACCGACGGCTCGGACGTGCGCCGGGTGTCCACGGGGACGGGGCGCACCACCTGCGGCTACTTCTTCCCCTCGGGCGAGCGGCTGCTCTACGCCTCCACCCACGCCGCCGACACCGCCTGCCCCCCGCGCCCGGACTACAGCCGCGGCTACGTCTGGGCGCTGTACGACTACGACCTCTACGCCGCGGACGCGCGCGGCGGGAGCCTCCAGCGCCTCACCCGCACGCCCGGGTACGACGCCGAGGCCACCCTCTCGCCCGACGGGCGCACGGTGGTGTTCACCTCGGTGCGCGACGGCGACCTGGACCTCTACCTGATGGACGCCGACGGCGGCAACGTGCGCCGTCTCACCCGCCAGGTGGGATACGACGGCGGCGCGTTCTTCTCGCCGGACGGCCGGCGCATCGTCTACCGCGCCCACCATCCCACCGATTCGGCAGAAATGGCAGACTACCGCGCGCTCCTGGCGCAGGGCCTCATCCGCCCCACGCGGCTGGAGATCTGGGTGATGGACGTGGACGGCAGGAACGCGCGGCCGGTGACGAGCAACGGCGCCGCCAACTTCGCCCCGTTCTTCCACCCGGACGGGAGGCGGATCATCTTCAGCTCGAACCTGGCGGACCCGCGCGGCCGCGAGTTCGACCTGTACCTGGTGAACGACGACGGCACCGGACTGGAGAAGGTGACGGCGAGCCCGGAGTTCGACGGCTTCCCCATGTTCAGCCCCGACGGCAGGCAGCTGGTCTTCGCCAGCAACCGCGGCGCCCGGCAGCGGGGCGAGACCAACCTCTTCATCGCCGACTGGGTGGAGGGGCCCACGCGCCGGCCCGCTCCGCCCTCGTTCCGGAACCCGAGCCCCCGCCCCCGATGACGCGCCGCGCCCTCTCCCTGCTCGCGCTGGCGGCGGCGCTCGCGCCCGCGGCGGCCGGCGCGCAGGCGTGCCCGGACCCGCGCTCCCTCACCCGGGGCGTGCCGCCCCCGCTGGCGGCGGTGCGCTACCTGGCCGACGACGCGCTGGAGGGGCGCCTGGCGGGGAGCCCCGGCGAGCGGTGCGCCGGCGAGTACATCGCCGCCGAGTTCCGGCGGCTGGGGCTGGAGCCGGCGGGCGAGGACGGCACCTTCTTCCAGGCGGTGCCGCTGGCCTCGGCGCTCAACCCGCACGCCCCCGGCGGCACCGGCCGCAACGTGGTGGCCCGCCTCCCCGGCGCGGACCCCGCGCTCCGCGCCGAGGCGGTGGTGGTGGGCGCCCACTACGACCACCTGGGGCACGGCGGCGCCTCGTCGCTGGCGCAGGGCGACAGCGCGGTGCACAACGGCGCGGACGACAACGCCTCGGGCGTGGCCGCGCTGCTGGCCGTGGCCGAGCGGCTGGCGCGGGGGCCGCGCCCGGCGCGAACGGTGGTGTTCGTGGCCTTCTCGGGCGAGGAGCTGGGGCTGCTGGGGTCGGCCGTGCACGCGCGGCAGCCGGCGGTGCCGCTGGAGCGCACCCGCGCCATGCTGAACCTGGACATGGTGGGCCGGCTGGGCGCCGGACCGCTGATCGTCTACGGGGTGGAGACGGCGGACGAGTGGACGGAGCTGGTGGAGCGCGCGGCCGCCGCCGAGGGGGTGGCCGTGCGCACGCAGGGCGACGGCTTCGGCGCCAGCGACCACACCTCGTTCTACGTGCGCGACGTACCGGTGCTGCACTTCTTCACCAACGTGCACGCGGACTACCACCGCCCCTCGGACGACTGGGAGAAGGTCGACGTCGCGGGGATGGAGAAGGTGTCCGCCATCGTCGCCCGGGTGGCGAGCGAGGTGGCGGGGCGCCCGGCGGCGCTCACCTTCCGCCGGAGCACGGCGCCGCCGCCGCGCGTGGGCGGGGGCACCGGCGGCTACGGCGCGTACCTGGGCTCGGTGCCGGACTTCGCGCCGGTGGAGTACGGGGTGAAGCTGAGCGGGGTGCGCGCCGGCTCGCCGGCCGAGAAGGCGGGGCTGCAGGCGGGCGACGTCATCATCGCCTTCGACGACGACCGCATCCCCGACCTGCAGGCGATGACCAACGCCCTGCGCGCCCGCCGCCCGGGCGACAGCGTGCGCATCACCGCCAAGCGGGGAGACCAGGAAGTCACCGTCACCGCCGTGCTCGGGACCCGCGGCGACGGGTGAGACGGCTCCCTCAGCGCGGCTGCCGCTGCTTGCGCACGTAGGCCCGCAGGACCGCGTTGATCCGGGTCTGATATCCGCGCCCCATCTCGCGGAAGTAGTCGAGCACCTCTCGGTCGAGCCGGAGGGTAATGCGCTCCTTGGCTCCGGCCGGGAGCACGAGCTCGGCGCCGGCCCAGAACGACTCCTCGAGGAGAGGAGCCGCGTCGGGATCGTCCGCGACGGCCGCCTCGATCTCAGCATCGGTAAGCGCGTCGACACGCTCCCAGTCGGTCTGGCCGCGCCGCTCATCCCCCAGGCGCCGCCTTACGATAGCTTCTTTGCTCATCGCGCCTTGCCCTCCGCGCCGAAATGATGCGATATCGCGAATCACGGATGGTGTAGACCACCGCGAGCACCCTTCGATCCACTTCACCCACCGCGACCCACCGCTCCTCACCCTCCCGATCCGACCGCTTCGTCACCACCGCGCTTTCGAAGATGCGAATGGCGTCTTCAAAGTCGATGCGATGCTTCCAGAGGTTCAGCGCCCGCTTGTTCGCATCCCATTCGAATTCCAGATCCACGCGCCGCTCCGAATGTATGCATGTTGTATGCACAAATCAACCCGGCGCGCCCTGGAACCGGACGCCGGTCTGGACACGCTGGACAAGTTAATGACTGAGATCGCAAAGACAAGGTCGGTGGTCAATAACAAAAACGATCAATAGATCCCCGCCTGGCGCTGGAGCCAGCGCACGTAGCCGATGATGGGCGTAACCTGCTCCTGGGTGATGCCCGACACGGGCGGCATGTCGCCGAAGTTCCAGTGGTGCGCCTGCACCCCCTGCAGCGCGGCGCGGTAGAAGGCGAAGTCGGCGTGGTGGTTGGGCTCGTAGACGA
>DASUNK010000736.1:0-2061 GCA_036277195.1 Longimicrobiaceae bacterium
CGGGCGGAGGCGGCCGACACCGCCGACCGCGAGGCGTCGCTGGCCGCGCGGCGGCTCCTCTCGCTGGTGATCGCGAACGCGGCGGGGTACGAGGCGCCGCGGGCGCTGCGGGCGGGCACGCCGGAACGGGCGGAGGCGTTCCGGCGCCTGGCCCGGGACGCCGCGCTCCCGCGCTGAGCTACGCGGGGATCGGACCGGCGCCGGCCGGCGGCGCGGTGGCGAAGACCTCCTCCAGCGGGGCGATGGCGAGCTTCAGGTCCAGCGCGATGTTGCGGAAGCGGTCCGCGCTGGCGTGGGGGATGGGAACGCGGGCGAAGAGGATGAGCGAGAACAGCTCGCCGGTGAGCAGGATGCCGCCGCACCCCACCACCGAGCGGATGCCGTAGCGCCGCACGAAGCCCTCCTGCGCGGGGATGTACGGGCTCTCCACCGCCTCGGGGACGTAGAAGACGTTGCAGGTGCGGCCGTCCAGCCCCCGGATCAGCTCCGGACGGGGCGTCACCACGGCGTCCACGTCCAGCCCCAGGTCGTGGATGAGCTGCGAGATCATCGGCGCCTGCTCCACGATCCGCGCGCTGGGGAGCGGAACGGCCTGGTGCCCGCGCGAGGCGCGCCGGTCGTTCCACGCCGGCTCGTCGCCCGCCGAGGCCATGAGCACCAGGCACTGCATGTCCTCGCGCGCCGGCGGCCCGCCCAGCAGCTCGCGCGCGAACGCCTGCAGCTCCGGCTCGAGCCCGCTGTACGGGTGGGTCTTGTAGAAGCGCACCAGCGCGCACTCGCGCCTCCCGGTAACGGGGTCGCGGCACGCGTCGTGGAAGTAGCGGACGATCGACTGGGCCGCCTCCTCCATCGAGGCGGCGCCGCGGGTCTGCTGCCGCAGCTCCAGGCCGCATTGCAGCATGGTGACGAGGTCGAACGCGGTAAGGGAAAAGCCCATCGGTCACTGCTAAAGGAGAGAATGGCTCCACGGGCCGGGACGGCGGCGCGGGAGGCGGGCCTGCATTCTTCGGACCGCGCCGCGTCACTCCGCCGGGGAGATCGCCCCCCGGTCCAGCGCCGCCGGCGTGGGCCGCCCGAGCAGGGCTAGGGTGCGCTCCACCTCCGCCCGCAGCGTCGCCAGCACCCGCTCCACCCCCGCCTGCCCGCCCGCCGCCAATCCCCAGAGATACGGCCGCCCGATCAGCACCGCGCGCGCCCCCAGCGCCAGCGCCTTCACCACGTCGGTGCCGCGCCGGACGCCACCGTCCACCAGCACGGGGACGCGGCCCGCCACCGCGTCGGCCACGCGCGGCAGGGCCAGCAGGGTGGGCTCGGCGCCGTCGAGCTGCCGCCCGCCGTGGTTGGAGACGATGACGGCGTCCGCGCCGTGCTCCACCGCCAGCGCCGCGTCCTCGGGCGTCGCAATCCCCTTGAGCACCAGCGGGAGGCGCGTGGCGGCGCGGAGCTGGTCCACCACCTCCCAGGTGAGGGTGGGATCGAACTCGCGGGAGATGAGCGCGTCGAGCCCGGAGCCCTCCGCGGCGGGCAGCCCGGCCTGCCGCAGCCCGGTGAAGTTGGCCATCTCCAGCCCCGGCGGCAGGCGGAAGGCGTTGCGCGCGTCGCGCTCGCGCTTCCCCTGCACCGGCACGGTCACGGTGAGGCAGAGGGCGCGGCACCCCGCGGCCTCGGCGCGCCGCACCAGCTCGCGGGTGAGCTCGCGGTCGCGGTAGACGTAGAGCTGGAACCAGAGCGCCGCGGGCGCCGCGGCGGCGATCTCCTCGATGCAGCAGGTGGCCAGCGTGCTCGCCACCATCACGGTGCCGGCGGCGTGCGCGGCGCGGGCGGTGGCGCGCTCGCCGTCGGGGTGGGCCAGGCGCTGGAAGGCTACCGGCGCCAGCAGCACCGGGAAGGGGATGCGGGTGCCGAGCACCTCCACCGAGGCGTCCACGCGCCCCACGTCCACCATCACCCGCGGGCGCAGCCAGAAGCGGCCGTACGCGGCGCGGTTGGCGCGGAGCGTCACCTCGTCCTCCGCGCCGCCGGCGAAGTAGTCGTACGCCGCCCGCGAGAGCCGCTCGCGCG
>DASUNK010000737.1:0-2159 GCA_036277195.1 Longimicrobiaceae bacterium
GGTCGTCCGATGAGAACCGTGTCCGATCGCGGCCTGCGCGTGGCAGTGCTGGGGGCTTTCGCCCTCGTCGCCGTGGCGGGGTGCTTCTCCGAGCGGGTGGCCGCCCCCGAGCGCAACCCCGACCTGTGCACCAACAACGACCCCGCGGTGATCCGCGTCCGCAACTTCTCCTTCCAGCCCGCGCAGCTCACCGTGCAGCCGGGGACCGAGGTCACCTGGGTGAACTGCGGCCCGGACCAGCACACCTCCACTTCCGACGCGGGGGTGTGGAGCTCCGGGCTGCTGGCCCCGAACGCCGTCTTCCGGCGCACCTTCAACCAGGCGGGGAGCTTCCCGTACCACTGCGACCCGCACCCGTTCATGATGGGCACCATCGTGGTGCAGTAGCCATGCGCAGGTGGGCGTGGACGGCGGGCGTGCTCGGCCTGGCGGCCGGGGCGCCCGCCAGCGGGCAGATGCTCGCCGAGTCCGTGCTCGGCGACGGGGTCGCCGAGCAGTACCTGGTGCTCGGCAACCCGGAGCTGGAGCTGGGGCACGCGCTGGCGGACCGCTACTGGACGGGGATCGCCCGCGGCGGACGATCCCTGCTGCGGGGCGGGCTCGACGACTTCCTCTCCCCCGCGCTCGACGCCATGGACCACCGGGCGGCCGAGCGCATGATGCGCTCCTTCGCCGCGGACTTCTTCCGAGCCGCCGACCCGCGCACCGGGCTCGTCCCCTACTCCTTCGACGCCGAGAGCCAGCTGGCGGGCGGGCGCACCGGCGGCCGGCAGCCGGTGGACCTGGTCTACAAGGCGGCGCTCTTCCTCCGCTGGTTCCCGCAGGACCCCGAGGTGCGGCGAGGGTCGGCGGCGCTGGCCGCGGCCACGCTGCGCGCCTTCGACACGCCGGACGGCGGGGTGTGGGCGTGGGCGAGCGTGCGCACCGGCCGCGGCGACCTCCCGGGGGTGCACCCCGTCCAGTTCGGGCAGATGGCGGAGGGGATGCACGAGGTGTCGCGCCGCACCGGCGACGCGCGCTTCGGCCGCTGGGCGGACGCCAAGCTGGCGTGGGCGTGGCGGCAGCGCGCCCCGGGCGCCGCCGGGCTGGTCTGCGGCTACTTCACCCCGCGCGGACGGCGCGACACGGACGGCGGGCTCTGCGACACCGACGTCCTCTATCTCACCCGGCGCCTCTTCGCCCTGCACCGCCTCACCGGCAATCCCCTCTACCGGCAGTGGGCGCTGGCCAACACCGACGCCTGGATGGCGGGGGGATGGGGGTCGGCGGGGCACTTCGTGCGGCGGGTGCGCCCCGACGGCGCCCGCGCCGCCGACGTCCTCTACGGCGACGGCAAGTACAACACGCTCTGGGTGCTCACCGCCGCCTATCGCGAGACCCGCGACCCGCGCTACGTTGCCCGCCTCAAGCAGGCGTGGCGCACCCTGCGCGCCCGCGGCACCGGCGGGCTGGCGCCCGAGACGGTGCAGGGCGCCCGCGGCGGCGGGCGGGTGGACCCGCAGCAGACCCTCTTCCTCGCCATCCTGGTGGACGCGCACCAGGCCACCGGCGACGCGGAGCTGCTGCGGATGGCCCGCGAGCTGGGGGCCGCCATCCGCGCGCGCGGCGAGTCGGTGATGCGCATGGAGGGCGGGCAGGCGGCCGACGCCTTCCTGCGGCTGGGGCTGGCGAGCGTGCCGATGCGGCGGGTGGAGGTGGAGCTGGCCTCGCGCAGCGCCACGGCCGACTTCGAGGCCGGCGGGCGCACGGCGACGGCGCGCGGGCCGCGGCGGGTGGTGGTGGCGTACCTGCCGCGCGCCGGCTCGGCGGTGCGGGTGCGTGGCGGGGCGCAGATCGTCTCGGACCGGGCGCTCCCTCCCGTGCAGGCCACCGCCGACCAGTAGGCCCCACGCGGCGGGCACGGAGAGCGGGAAGCGGCGGCTGCAAGGCCGTGCAGGACGCGACATTCGATTCTTGCCCGCCGACGGCGCCCGCCGTATAATGCGGCGCCGGCGTGCGCGTTTCCTGCCGTCGATTTCCGTTCCGTTCTCCCTAGAGGCGGCGTTCCCGCTCGAGGACCGCGCCGCCTGGATCTATCACCTTTTCTCCCCTTTTCCCGCCATGTCCGACGACATTCCGGAAAACGCGAAAGGCCCCGCCGTCGAGGCCGTCCGGGGCAT
>DASUNK010000738.1:0-2374 GCA_036277195.1 Longimicrobiaceae bacterium
AGCGGAGCGTGCCACATGTCCCAACTGGGGCCGCGGCGCCCCATCCGCGCACCCCGCGGCGCGGGGACATTTTTCCGGAAATCGTTCTCCCGCAACCTCCTGCGGGACGGCCAGCGGACTGGAACGGCGCGTGCCTGAGGCGGGGCCGCCCGGCGCAAGCGTGCCGGGCTGATCGCATCCATCGAATCCGATTCTCCCGCGCCGCACGCCGGCGCAGAAAGGCCTTTGCACTCCGATGATCCGCCAGACGCTGGACCTCAACGAGCTCGCCGTGGAGACCTTCGCCATCCTGCCGGCCGGCAGCCAGTACTCCGGCCTCATGGCGCCGCCGCCCAGCGACGACACCTACGACGTCTGCTGCGACGAGGCGTACCTGCGGGCTCCCATCACGATGCACACGGACCCGTGCGACCTCTGCTGCAACACGGAAACCCAGGGGTAGTCCCGACACCAGAAACACGAAAGCCCCGGGCGAGCGCCCGGGGCTTCGTCGTTTCGGCCGGAGTCACGCCGCGTCGTCGGGGTTGTCCACCATCTGGGGGAGGGTGGTCAGCTCCTTGATGTGCAGCTTCCGCTCGCCGCGGGGGAGCTGCAGCGTCACCTTCTCCCCGCGCGTCTTCCCGAGCAGCGTCTGCCCCAGCAGCGAGGCCACCGAGATCTGCCCGCTGTCGATGTCGATGAAGTCCCCGAACACCAGCGTGTACGTCTCCTCCTCGCGGGTGCGCAGGTCCACCACCGTCACGCGCGAGCCGAAGCCCACGCGGTCCACCGGGATCTCGGAGAGGTCGATCTTCGACAGCTCGCCCATGCGGCGGGTGAGGTGGTTCAACCGCGCCTGCACGAACTGCTGCTGCTCCAGCGCGGCCTTGTATTCCGAGTTCTCGCGGAGGTCGCCGTGCTCCACCGCCTTCTGGATGGCCTTGGGAAGGGTCACCTGCAGCTCGTGCGTCAGCCGCTCGATCTCGTGTCCCAGCCGGTTCTTCAGCTCGTCGAGCATGGGTCTCGCCGCCCTCTTTGTCGTCGCATGCGGTGGAATCGGGCGACCAATGTAACCGGTTCTCCGGCCGGCGCGCCACGGGGGGTGTCTGCCCGCCGCGGCCGGTGTCCTTGACGGCGCGCGTGCGGTGAGACAGAGTTGTTCAGCCGCGCCGGACGCCCCGCCTCGTCCCTCCCACCGCGCCGCCGCCATGTCCCCTCCCGTTGTCACCGTTCCGCCCGCCGAGCCGCTGCCGGCGGACGTCGTGGTGCTGCCGTCGCCCGCGGCCGAGGCCGCCGCCGCGGCGCGCGTCCGCGAGGAGGCCCGCTGGCAGCGCCGCGTGCTCCCGATCATGGCGGGGATGCTGCTCTTCCTGACGCTGGCGTTCCTGGTGATGAGCGTCTGGCAGATGGAGCGCGTGCAGCGCGAGATCGCCTCGCAGTCGCGGCTCGATTCGCTGGTCATTCGCGAGCTGGCCGGCGGCGGAGCGGAGCAGGGCGCGGAGATGGCGCAGTTCCGCGCGGTGCTGGCGCTGGAGGCCACCGCCATGCAGCGGCGCTACCACCAGGCCGGGCTGCTGCTGCTGACGCGCATCTGGACGCGCTACATGGGGTTCATCACCGGGATGATCATGGCGCTGGTGGGATGCGCCTTCGTGCTGGGGAAGATCCACGACCCCGAGGCGGAGCTAAAGGGGAGCGGCGGCGGGGCGTGGCTGGCGCTGCGCACCTCGTCGCCCGGGGTGATCCTGGCGGTGCTGGGGACGGTGCTGATGTCGATCGCCTCGGCGGTGCGCACGGAGGTGGCCGTCCAGGACGTGCCCGTGTTCACGCCGCTGTGGGCGGGCGCGCGCGCCCCCGCGGCGGCGGACACGGCCGAGCTCCCGACGAGCGTGCTGGACGAGTACAGGCGGGGGCGCGCGGCCCCGGCGCCGCGCGACACGGCGGAACGCTGAGGAGAGGAAGGACGGCCATGCGAGCTGCAGCACTGCTGGCGGCGGGCGTCGTGGCGGCGTGGAACGCCCCCCTGGCCGCGCAGCGCCCGTTCGTGGAGGTCCAGCGCGACTGGGAGCAGGGCCGGCACGTGGCGGTGGTGCCGGAGCTGATCGACCTGCGGCCGGTGGTGCAGGCGGACCTCGTCCCCCCGGTGGACTTCATGATCAGCGGCGGGCTGTGCGCGAGCGGCCCGCGGGCGGAGCGCGAGTTCGGCCGGCGGGTGGCGCAGTCCGCCCTGGACGGGCGCGAGTACGTGCTCCCGCCACGGCTCCGGGACGGGTTCACCCGGCTGCGGGACTGGTGCAGCGGACGGGTGGCGGAGGCGAGGCTCCCCCCGGCGCCGGTCCCGCCCGACCTCCGGGTCGCCGCGGGGGTGTGGGGAACGGCCCGGTGCGTGGATGGG
>DASUNK010000739.1:0-3187 GCA_036277195.1 Longimicrobiaceae bacterium
CCTCGCCCTGGTGGACCCCGCCACCGGCTTGGCCGACGCCGTCACCCTCCCTGCGGACGCGGACGGCGTGCGCCAGTTCGACGACGTGCGCGGCAACAAGCGCCTGAAGCCGGACCTGGAGGCGTGCGTGGTGGTAGACGATGAGGGAGGCGAGCGGCTGCTGGCCTTCGGCTCGGGCTCGTCGCCGCTGCGCGAGCGGGTGCTGGTGGTGGAGGGATGGGATGCGGGGCCGCGCGCCCACTGGGTGGATGCGGGGGCGCTCTACGCCGGCCTCCGCGCCGCCACCGGCTTCGCCGGGAGCGAGCTGAACGTGGAGGGCGCCGTGGTGCTGCACGGCGCCCTCCACCTCTTCGGGCGCGGCAACGGCGCCCCGCGCGAGGGCCTGCGTCCCGTCAACGCCCGCTGCTCACTCGACCTCGCGGCCTTCCTCGCCTATCTCCGTGATCCCGTATCCCATCCCCCGCCACTCCCGGAGGCCGTGGTCCGCTACGAGCTCGGCGAGGTGGACGGGCTGCGCCTGGGATTCACCGACGTGGCGGCGGCGGGCGGCGACGTCTTCTTCACCGCCGCGGCTGAAG
This sequence comes from Longimicrobiaceae bacterium, assembly GCA_036277195.1. GTDB lineage: Bacteria > Gemmatimonadota > Gemmatimonadetes > Longimicrobiales > Longimicrobiaceae > Longimicrobium. Next base: position 579 of record DASUNK010000739.1, read on the forward strand.
ATTCGCCGGATGCCACGCGCGACGGCCGGGTCAGCGGCTCCGTGCTGGGACGTCTCACCCCGGACGGTACGGCGGACTGGACGCTGCTGGCCGACGCCGCCGGCCGCCCCTTCCCCGGCAAGGCCGAGGGCCTGCTCCTGCGCGACCCGATCCCCTCGCGCGCCTGGATCGTGGTGGACCACGACGACCCCGCCCGCCCCTCCGACCTCTGCGACGTGGAGCTGGACTTCGGCTAGAGGGTGAGGTCTGCCCCCACGTACCAGCCGCGCCCTGGCCCGGGCTCGTAGAATCGCCCTCCGAACGCGTTCACCGTCACCGACGTGTTGTAATCCACCCCGAAGAGGTTGGTGACGCCAACGAACGGCCGCACGCCGATGCGCTCCAGCCGCGCCTCCTGCCACCCCGCGCGCAGGTCCGCCACCGTGTACGCGGGCGAGGCCAGGAGCCCCTCGTCGTCGGTGTCCGCCACCGGCACCCGGTCCAGCCAGCGCACGTCGAGCGCCGCGAAGGGACCCCGCTCCGCTACGGCCGAGAGTGTCGCCTCCAGCCGGTGCGGGGCGATTCCCGGCACCCGGTTGCCGCGCAGGTCCTCGCCGCCCACCTGGTAGCGGCCGAAGCGCGCATCCGTCCAGCTGTACGCCGCCCGCGCGCCGAGCCAGGGGAGCGGCGCCACCGCCACGCTCGCCTCGACGCCGCGGTGCACCGCCTCGCCCGCGTTGCGGAAGAACTGCCGCCCCGGCGCCCCCTCCACCTCGAACGGCACCAGCGCGTCGCGCACCCGCGCGCGGTAGGCCGCCAGCTCGAAGGTGGCGCGCGGGCCGGCACGCCCCTTCACCCCCGCCTCGCCCGAGGTGGTGCGCTGCGGGTCCAGCTCCGGGTTGAAGCCGCCTGCGCCCGTGGGCCGGTTGGCCAGCTCGGTGGTGGTGGGCGTCTCGAACGCCGTCGCCACGTTGGCGTACAGCGACACCCCTCGCCCGACGGCCAGGGTCACGCCCAGCGTGGGGCTGAGCGCGTGCAGGGTGCGCGCGCCGGAGTCGTCCGGGTTCCCGGCCGTCGCCAGCTCGTCGCGGGCCGAGAAGCGGAAGCGGTCGTAGCGCACCGCCCCCAGCACGTCCACCCGCCCGAGCGACGCCACCGCCTGCGCGAACGCCGCCGCCCCCGTCACCCGCTCCACCTGGTCCAGCGCCAGCGTGCCGCGCTCGCCGGCCTCGTTGGCGAAGTTGCGGCGGTCGTCGTGCTGGTGGTCCACCTCCGCGCCCGCCGTCCAGCGCAGGCGCAGCGCCCCGCCGTCGTGCGCGCCGGACCAGGCCGCCCGCGCCCCCGCCACGCGCCGCCGCAGGTCGATGACGGCGGTGGGAATGGGGTTGTCGATCTCCCGCGCCAGCGCGTACGCCGCCACCTCGAGCGATCCGTTCCCCAGCGCGTGCTGCCAGGTGACGCCCAGCTGCCCCTGCCGCCCCTCCTCGCCGGTGCGCTGCGCCACGTTGCGGGCAAAGGCCTGCGTGCGGTCGCGGCGCAGCAGCGAGTCCGGGAGCGAGCCCGGGTTGAGCGCGTCGTAGCCCACGGCGCCGAGCGCCAGCCGCACCTCGTCGCGGCGGCCGCGGTACGCCAGCCCGGCGCTGAAGAGGGTGCTGACGGCCTCGGCGTGGTCGCGGTAGCCGCCGAACGCCACGCGGGTGAGCGCCCCGTGGTACGCGAGGCCGCGCGTTCGCCCGCCGGCGGTGCTCTGCAGCCGCAGCAGCCCGTCGCCGCCGGCCACCACGCGGTACTCCGAGGCGAACGGGACGGCGGGCGGCTCCACGCTGGAGAGGCGGATGACGCCTCCCGCCGCATTGCCGTAGAGCGCCGAGGCGGGGCCGCGGATGATCTCGGCGCGGCCCAGGAGGGCGGGGTCGACGTGGTTGAGGGTGGTCTGCCCGTCCGGGAGGGTGGCGGGGATGCCGTCCACCAGCACCCGCACGCCGCGCACCCCGAACTGCGTGCGCGCCCCGAAGCCGCGGATGGAGATGCGCTCGCCCAGCGCCCAGTTGTAGCGGTTGTCCACCTGCACCCCGGGGACGGCGAGCAGCGCCTCCTCCAGCGTGAGCCCCGGCTTGCCGCGCCGCAGCTCCGGCCCCGCCACGGCGCTCACCGCGTACGGCGCCCGCGCGGCCGGCAGCGGCGTGTGCAGCACCCGCACGGCGAGCGTGTCGATGGAGACCACGGGCAGGGTGTCCGCCGCACGCTCCTGCGCGGCGGCGGCCAGGCACGGCAGCAGGGAGACGAGCCCGGCGAGGAGCGGGCCCCGGCAGCGGATCATCGGCGCGCGAGGAGCGGGAGAGGGAGCCTGCACGGCTGCGGCGGCGAAGCCCTGCAAATCCTGCGCGCGCGAGGATCACCCCGCTGCCACACTGTCATTCCGAGTGGAGCGTCGACGCCGGACTCTCGGCTGCCACGCCAGCCGGGGACGCTCCCGAGGAATCTAGCCGCGGCGGTCGCGGAGCCGGCTCGGCGGCACCCGTGCCGCAGGCACAAGCGGTTTCAACCGGCGATGGTCGCTGCGCGGCGTGTCGCTGCGGCTGAAGCGCCGTGGGCGAGCTCCCGGACGAGGTAGGTAGATTCCTCAGGCG
>DASUNK010000740.1:0-2364 GCA_036277195.1 Longimicrobiaceae bacterium
CGCCGGACGAGCGCACGGTCGCGCTGCTGCGGCGGGAGCGGCGGGAGCTCTCCCGGGCGCTCCGGCTCCTCCGGCTGCGGGGGCTGGTGGCCGGGGCCGTGCTGGCGGTGGCCGGCGCCCTCACCGCGCTCCCGGCGCTCCGCTTCGAGGGGCGCCCCCTGGAGGAGCGGCTCGAGGCGTATTCGCCCTGGCTGGCCGGCGTCCTCGTCCCGGACCCGCTGGATTCCCGCATCCTCCTGGCCTCGGTGACGGAGCGCACGCAGCAGGCGCGCGGCCGCGGCTTCGATGATCCCCCCAGCCTGGCCGCCTGGCGCCGCGACCATGCGGCGGTGCTCGACGCCCTCTCCCGGGGCGGTGCCCGCGTGGTGGTGTTCACCCAGTTCTTCGAGAGCGCCACCGCCGGCGATTCCGCGCTGGCCGGCGCCATCCGCCGGGCGGAGACGCGGGGCACGCGCGTGGTGCTGGGCTTCAGGGACCTGGAGGACGGCCGCCCGCGGCTCGTGCCCGGGATCCGGGACGCGGCGGGGGCGTGGGGGGCGCTCTGCATGGTCACCCGGCCGGTCCCGACCGGGTGGGTGATCCCGCTGGTCATCTTCCCCGACGGCGGGAGCGACCCGTCCACCGCCGTCTCCTCGCTGGCCGCCGCGGCTGTCACCGCCTACCACGGCGACCACCTGGCCAGGCTGGAGCCGTCGCGCCGGCGGCTGGTGTACGCGGGCGCCGGGGGCGAGCGGTCCCTGGCATACGGGCACGTCGAGCCCGGGACGAACAGCGAGGGATGCTCCGCGCTCGGCCCCGACGGCGTCGCGTTCGAGGGGATCCTGAACAGCTCCCCCCGGCGCGCGTTCGCCGGCACGCGCCACCGGCTGGCATACGAGGCGTTGCTGGGGCGGAACGCGGGGCGCGAGGCGGAGCGGGCACGCGGACGCATCGTGCTGGTGGGGCGCGACAACCCCGCGAACACGTTCCCCGTAACGACGATCCCCGTCCTCAGCCGGGGGAAAGAGCATCGCTACGCCGGCGAGCTGCAGGCCGATGCCATCAACTCCGTGCTGCGCGGCACACTCCTTCGTCCGCTCTCCACGCTCGTCCAGTTCCTGGTGACGGCGGGCCTCGGCGCCGCGGCGGCGGCCGCAGCCCTGCACGGGCGGGCACGGCGGCGGCGCGGCCGGGGGCTGCTCCTGCTGGGCGGCATCGTCGCCGGGTACCTGGCCTCCGCCGCGCTGGTGATGGTGTGGGCGCACGTGCTGCTCAACGTGTGGTTCCACCTGCTGGCGATCGTCGTCTCGTTCGTCGTCGCGCGGGTGATCCGCCGGAGGTACGCCCTCTGAAGCTCCTTACTTTCTCCTTGATGAGAGTCCCCATGATGAAACACGTCCGCATCCTCCGCGTGATCGGACCGGTTCTCCTCGTCCTGCTGGCCGCGGGCTGCGCGCACTGGTTCAGAGCGGCGCCGATCGTCGCGCGGAACACGCTGGTCGTCACCTTCATGGACGCCGTCGTGGTCACACGGGCGGGCTCGGAGGTTCACTGGGGCACCCACGGCCTCTACCTGGGGAGCGGCGCGGTCTTCGTGGCGAGCGTGGACTCGGGCCAGAGCGCCGCACGGCGGCGGTACTCGCGGGACGGGCTGTACGGCTTCGCGTCGCACCGGGCCGGGAATCCCGCGCGGGAGGCCGACCACTACAAGGTCAAGACCACGCACGTAGTGGTGGGAGACGTCGGCACCGAGTTCCTGGTGGTGGCCAACGAGGACAGCACCCTGGTCGCGGTGCTCTCAGGGGAAGTGGGGGCGCTGCACGAGGACGGGATCCTGTTCCTGGGCGCGGGCGAGCAGGCGAGCTTCGACGCCGAGGGGGTCAGCAGCCAGGATTCGATCAGCGAAGCGACCACGGACGAGATCCAGGAGCTCCAGCAGGCCGCGAGCGAGGTGCTGCGCACGCTGCGCCGCGCCCCGGCTCAGCGCACGAAGGCGTCCTTCACCCCACCGTCCACGGGGAGCATGGCGCCGGTGGTGCGCGAGGCGCGGTCGGAGGCCAGGAAGAGGACCGCCTCGGCCACGTCCTCGGCGCGCACCTCCACCCGCAGCAGGTTGCGCGCGCGGTAGAACGCCTCCACCTCCGCCGGGTCGATGCCGTGGGCCCGCGCCCGCTGCTCGCGCATCTCCGGCGACCAGAGCCCGGTGGCGAAGACGGCGTCCGGGTTCACCAGGTTCACGCGCACCCCGATCTCGCCTCCCTCGATGGCCGCCACCCGCGCCAGCTGCGCCTCGGCGGCCTTCGACGCGCTGTAGGCGGCGAAGTCCTTCCCCGGCGAGGTGACGTTCTTGGTGGCGACGAACACCAGGCTCCCCCCCAGCCCCTG